>JBBIMC010000077.1:2704-6905 GCA_037444605.1 Mycoplasmatota bacterium
TGACAACCTTGTCACATTTATAGTATAGAGCAAGTTATTATGTTTGTCAAGCAAAAAAAAGAAGACCGTGCGGTCTTCTGTAGGTGTGAATAATTTAATTATTCTTTACTGGGTCCAGGCATCACACGACGTCTGGTAACTAAAACTTTATAAAGATTTTCTTCAATCTTGAAAATATCGACATTTTCAATATGGGTCAAATGATTCACATAGTCGACCATTTGATCTCGATCGGTAAATAATTTCACTTCATTTTCAAAATGCTCATGACGACGCCGTTCGAACATGAATTCACGTTCCTTCATACGGCGCATTTCTTCTCTGAATTGTTCAGGATTAACAAATGTTCTTTTTTCCATCGCTCTCACTCTCTCTCACACACCTACACCCATAACTTACTGCGAGAGGATCGAAGAGTCAAGAATTATGGGTGATTTTACATGAAGCATGATTGATCTCGTGGCGAATCCAAAAAAGACCAATAACGATTAAAACGAGGGAAACAAGTTTATAAGGAAGTCCTGCTAAGGGGAGTGCCACTACTGAAAACGCGATGCCTATGGCTGAGAAGAAAGCAATCACACATGAGGTACACCCATAGGTCAATATCCCAAAAAGAACAGAGAAGAAGCCAAAGGAAGAAGCTTTACCTTCTTTGCCTTTAAGCTCAACCATCGCGGTT
The DNA here is from genome assembly GCA_037444605.1 of Mycoplasmatota bacterium. Lineage (GTDB taxonomy): Bacteria > Bacillota_I > Bacilli_A > Acholeplasmatales > Acholeplasmataceae > Peloplasma. The sequence continues at coordinate 3,387 of JBBIMC010000077.1, forward strand.
GACAAGTTCATTAAAAATGCAGAAAGAAAAGACATGACAACATTAAGAATAATGTTGAAGAAAACCAGAAATAAACCATAGGTTTCACGCATCTCACCATAAGACATATTCAGTGAATCGACAATAAAATAGATCATCAAAAAGAAGGCGAAAAAGAGTGCGCCTTGCAGAAGATATTTTTTAGTAAACTGTTTTTGAATCGCTTCAGAAAACATCGTGATCATCCTTTACATTTTGTCTTAATTTAAGTATATCATAGGCAGACATCTTTTTATATAAAGATGCTATGATGTGAAAAATTGGGAAAATCCGTCGTGTTTAGGTTGACATCTCATGATAATTCACTATAATATATGTGTTATGGTTTATTATCATTTAACTAAATGTTTACAATCATTAAACCTTAAGGTTAGTGAACGGTGATCCGTTTACATGAAGTAAACGAGGAGGACATCATGGCAGCACTCATTGAATTGAAAGATGTGACGAAAGAATTTAATGGACAAGTCGTATTACGAGGTATCGATTTAACGATCGAACAAAACGAGTTTGTCACTCTTTTAGGTCCTTCTGGTTGCGGAAAAACAACGACACTTCGCATCATTGGTGGATTCATTGATCCCTCGCAAGGTGAGGTTCTTTTCGATGGGAAAAGCATCTTGGATACACCTGCGCACAAACGACCAACGAATACTGTTTTTCAACGATATGCACTTTTTCCTCATCTCGATGTATTTGAAAATGTCGCTTTTGGTTTAAGAGTAAAGAATGATTCTTTGGCTACACTTGCACAAATTAGAGATGTCACGGAATCCTATCAAACAAAAATAAAAGCTACAAAAGATAAAGCTGAAATTGCACAATTCAAGAAAGAATTAAGGGCTGAAATCAAGGTTTTACGTGATCCTAATGCAGATAAGAAGAAGATAATTCAAGCACTTGAAAAAGAGTATCAACAAACCGCAAGTGATTCAAGAAAGCAAGAAATAAAAAATGAAATTCTTGACATCAAAGAGAGCTTTGTCACAAAGAAAGCGAAAGAAAAAGAGATTGCTGAAAAAGTCTACAAGTACTTAAAAATGGTTGGTCTTGAAGGATATGAGAAACGTGCGGTTCATAAACTCTCTGGTGGTCAACAACAACGTGTTGCGATTGCTCGAGCACTTATTAATGAACCTAAAGTCCTCTTGCTCGATGAACCGCTTGCAGCGCTCGATTTAAAACTTCGTCAAGAGATGCAATATGAGTTGAAAGAAATCCAAAGAAATTCGGGAATCACCTTTATCTTTGTTACCCATGACCAAGAAGAAGCTTTAACGATGAGTGATAAAATTGTCGTCATGAATCATGGTGAAATCTTGCAGATTGGGACACCTGAGGATATCTATAACGAACCTGCAAACAAGTTTGTTGCCAATTTTATTGGTGAATCTAACATTATACCAGGAATCATGCTCGATGATTTTTCGGTTCAATTTGATGATCAAATCTACACGTGTGTCGATAAAGGTTTTGCGCGCAATGAAGCGGTTGATGTCGTAATTAGACCTGAAGATATTGATATTATACCTAAAGGAAAAGGTGTCTTATCAGGCCTAGTGGAATCCATCGTATTTAAAGGTGTTCACTACGAGATTGATGTCAAGACGAAACATCGCAACTACACCATTCATACCACGGATTATGCAAAGGAAGGCAGTGAAGTGGACTTGAAATTTGGTCCTGAAGATCTGCACGTGATGGAACAATGGTAACGCAAGAATTTCGTGGTCATCAACGACCCAAAAGAAAAATCGAATTCTATTTAGGAATTCCCTATTATGTTGTACTCATCATCTTAGTCGTCATTCCCATCTTTTTACTCGTCGTTTCCTCTTTTCAATATGACAATCAATCGGGCATTTATCCCATCAGTTTTACCTTAAATCATTATCTTGATTTCTTGAAGGCATCTGCCTTCGTTAGAGCAATGACTTCATCACTCTGGATCGCAGCAGCCACCACCGTGGTGACACTTATCATCGGATATCCACTCGCGTACTTACTGACACAGCTTAAGTTTCGAACACAGATTACCTTACTGCTTTTAATCAATGCTCCCATGTGGATCAATATGCTGTTAAGAGTTCGCGCCCTTGAACAAATTATTCGCATGTTATTCCCTTTCTTAATCGATAGTTTTGCAGGGGTCGTTCTAGGATTGGTCTATATCTATCTGCCGTTTATGATTTTGCCGATTTATGCTGTATTGTCAAAAATCGACCACAATTTGATCGAATCCGCTGCCGATCTAGGGGCTAATAAAGCCAAAACTCTCACCAAAGTGATTATCCCCTTATCATTATCTGGGGTACTATCTGGCATTTTGATGGTGTTTCTCCCCTCAGCAACAACGATCATTATCCCCCAATATTTAGCACCCTCACAGAACATTTACATGATTGGAACACTTATTGAAAAAAGTATCATCAATAATGGTCGAATCAGTTATGCGAGCGCAGTGGCGATTGTCTTATCGATTGTCATTTTAGGAATTGTCTACTACATTAAAAAACTTGATAAGTATAAGGGGGTCAATAGCAATGAAAAAGACGTCTATTAACCCGACCCAAATCCTTTTTCTTATCCTTGTATTCCTATTCATTTATGCACCGATTATCTCGATTGCTGTCTTCAGTTTTAATGAGGCGAACTCACTGACACGTTGGAGTGGTTTCACCTTTGATCGCTACATTGAACTTTTCACCGATCGTGAACTCTTCAACTGGAAAGATCCGAGAGAATCCATTGTGTTGATGACACTATGGATCGCCGTGGTATCGACATTTGTATCAACGATATTGGGAACACTAGCTGCCATCGCATTGACGCAAACCAAAAAAGTGATTCGTGATCTGACGATGACAGTCAATAACATTCCCATCGTCAGTCCGGAAATTATTACAGCAGTTTCATTACTCGTTCTCTTTGGGGCAATGCAGATTGCACCATCGTATAACACAATGTTATTGGCACATATTGCATTTTCAACCCCTTATGTTTTGATTACAGTGTATCCTAAAGTCAAAAGTTTAGATCCTAATATTGCGGATGCTGCTTATGATTTAGGAGCTTCCCCCTTCAAGGCACTGATTAAAGTCATTCTACCTCAGATCAAAGTGGCGATCTTTGCAGGAGCGGCGATTGCGTTTACCATGAGTTTTGATGATTTTATCATCAGCTACTTCGTGGCAGGGTCATCAGGAGACAAGAATATCTCAATTTATCTTTACACCAATCGTTTATCACCGAAACCCATTATTAATGCTTTATCAACCATCATACTAGTCATCATCGGTGGAAAAATCACCTATGACTACATAAAATCTGGAAAAAAAGTGGAGGAACTCGAATGAAAAAAATCTTTATTTTACTCGAATCTTTGCCCATTACGGAGTAAGCTAAATATGGTGACATTTTCTTAAGGAAAAGGAGGGTGAATATGGTAAAGACAAATTGCTGGGAATTCAAAAAATGCGG
>JBBIMC010000078.1:0-1099 GCA_037444605.1 Mycoplasmatota bacterium
TCGGCTTCTTTGATGAGAGGTGCGAAGATAAAAGCCACTTGATTTAATGCGGAATCCTCATGGTTTTCTTTAACATATCCCCAAGGAGATCCCATATAAGATCCTGTTTCAGTCCCGACAAACTGACAGCCAATATCAAGGGCTAACTGCAATTGATTTTGCATGAAAGACATCCCATTCTTGACGTCTAAAGGGTTTGGATGTACGGGATTAAAGTATGCGCCAAGCATCATGATAAATGGCTTATTAAAGGCATTTATCAAAGATTCAGGCGTGATTGATTCCCATGGTTCCTTGAGAGCTTTTTTAAGAACGAGTTGCACGCCATCAAAGCCAAAGTCAAGCGCACGCTCTGCGATCTCTTGCATGGAAAACTTTCCCATGTCATGGGCACGAATACCCAACTTAATCATTGAAAGATCCTAGATACCCAAGGCGACGAGAAATGCGTTCTGCAATCTGAACAAATTCTTTTGCCAATTGTTCACGCTGACTACCATCTTGGCTTAAATCTGAAGCGACGATGACACCAACAACACGTTTTTCAAAATTCCAAACAGGTGCTGCAAGGGTGCAGATATGTCCTGGATCGTCAAGGTTTGAGAATAGATAACGATCTTTTTTGATCTGCTCGCTATTGGCAACAGACATATCACGGACTGCTTTATCAAAGACTAAGTAACATAAGCCGATGGGATTATTATTAAAATCAGTACTAATACTTCCAATTTCTTGTGGGGTGACAATACGAGAGTTCTGTGGTTGGTATTTGAAAACATAAACGATTTTATCATTGACACGTTTGGTAATGAATGCTGTTCGTCCATGTCTGTTGGCAAACTCTTTGAGTTCAAATTGTGATGCTTCAATCAGATTCGAGTTCTTCGTATAGACTGAACCAATAGCAAACATCTTTGAACCAATGACATAATTTTTCAAACGTGGATCTTTATAATAAATGGCATCAGCATGATAGAGCGTCTGTAAAAAATCATAGACAGTCGCTTTAGGAATATCGAGCATGCGATAGATTTGACCGAGGGTCAATCCTTCATCATGCTTAGCAATCAGATCTAAAACCTGTAAGATACGTGTCACG
>JBBIMC010000078.1:1135-4515 GCA_037444605.1 Mycoplasmatota bacterium
GTCATTCAACTCATGAATGACTTCATTTAGTGAAACGACATTGAAATCACCTTGAATCGTATGTTTTAGTGCAGACGCTGCGACAGCAAATTCAATCGCTTCTTGGGGTTTATAGGTTAATAAACCATGGATCAACCCCGCTGAGAAACTGTCACCACCACCGACACGATCGATGATAGGATCAATCAAATAACGTTTTGAAACATAAAACTGATCTTCATTCATGAGAAGTGCACTCCAACCATTCTTTGAGGCTGAAAAGGATTCTCTTAATGTGGTGGCGATCACTTTAAATCCAAAGGTTTCTTTCATCTCTTTGAAAATAGACTGATACGAATCTAAGGATAGTTCACCTTTGGTAATGTCCACATGTTTGGGTTTAAAGCCTAAGACGAGTTCAGCGTCTTCTTCATTGCCAATACATACATCGACATAAGACATCAATGGAATCATCACGTCCTGCGCTTCTTTAGAAGTCCAAAGTTTTTTACGGTAGTTAAGATCGACGGATATAGTAGCTCCTACTTCTTTGGCTTTGATGCAAGCAGCTTTCACCAAAAGCTGTGCTTTTTTAGAAATTGCAGGCGTAATTCCTGACCAGTGAAACCAGGTACAATCTTTGAAAATATCATCAAGATTAAAGTCAGAAAGATCTGCTTCAGCGATACTTGAATTGGCGCGATCATAAATGACCTTTGATGGACGCATGGCTGCACCTGTCTCTAAAAAATAGATACCGAGACGATTGCCACCACGTGCGATAAATGATGTATTAACTAAATAGGATTGGAGAGATTGGCATGCGGCATCACCCAATTCATTTTTAGGTAGTTTAGTGACAAAAAAAGCCTTATGACCAAACTGTGCCAAGCTGACAGCGACATTTGCTTCTCCTCCACCATAATGGACATCAAATTGATGCGCTTGGGTGAAACGTTGTTGTCCTGGGGTTGATAAGCGAAGCATGATTTCGCCAAGTGTGACAATTTTACCCATGTGAATCACCCCTTCAATTGATCTTTGGCTTTTTTAAACGCAGACACAAACGCTTCTGCACGTTTTGTGACTTCATCAAAATGTCCTGAAAGTGCAGGTTTGGTCAGTTCACCACCGATACCGACAGCAATCACCCCTGCTTGAACCCATTCTTCAATATTTTCGAGTGAAACACCACCTGTAGGCATTAAGTTCACATAGGGAAGCGGTCCTTTAATGGCTTTCACATATGAAGGTCCAAAGGCACTGCCTGGAAATAATTTAATAATATCAACACCAGATTCAAGTGCTTTCACCATTTCTGTGATGGTTAAACATCCGGGAAGGTAAGGAATTTGATATCGGTGACATAGTTTTGCTGTGTGTTCATCAAAAGAAGGACTTACGATAAATGATGCACCGGCTAAAATGGCAATGCGTGCGGTTTCAGGGTCGAGGACAGTTCCAGCACCGATGAGAAGTTTGTCTTGATCAAAAGTTTGTGATAGCTTTTCAATCACATCTTTAGCTCCTGGAACAGTAAATGTCACTTCAATCGCAGAGATGCCTCCGTCGATGCATGCACTAGCGATTTTAATGGCTTCATCTGCACTCGATGCACGGATGACTGCAACCACGCCATGCTCGACGATGCGCTTATGAAAATGAATCTTTTGCATGATGGTACCCTCTTTCTGTGTCTTTTATGTAAGACGCCTGTATGTTATAATCGACACTTTAATTATATAATAAACGATTTAAGGCAAATTAGGGCTGTTTTATCATTTTTTTTACGTGTTCAGTCATAAACTCGCGCGTTTTTGGTTCATGAATGTTTACATCTTGAATCACAAGTTCATCGACATAACGAACATGAAATCCTTCACCCTGCATAGGGTCAAGAAAACTCATCATGGCGGGTATGCCTGATTGAAGATCTTTTGCATAAGAAATATCGATATGATCCAGGGTAATCTTCTTGATCGGTACCTCTGGTAATCCGTAGAAAAATCCTGCAGCAACATGCACATTTTTGCACACGATATCTCTAAAGGTGAATTCACCCAAATAAGGTGTGCGATCATCAATGGGTAATTTTTCCTTCGACCAAACATATTCAGTCTTCCCATCTTCATCACAATAATAATACATATTGATGACCAGAGGTGTTAACACATCTTCCATGTAAATATTAGTGAAAGTAATGCCATCGATAATCCCATATTTTCCACGACCGCGACGGGTTTTAATACGTAATCCACGATCGGTTTGTTTGAAATAACATTGGGTCACCGTCAAATTCTTAATGCCACCACTCATTTCACTCCCTAAAACCACAGCTCCATGACCATAGGCCATTAAACAATTACGAACGACCATGTCAGAGGTTGGACGATGATATCGCATTCCCATATCATATTTTCCACTCTTGATCGCGATACAATCATCTCCGACAGAGAAATTCACACCGATCACATGAATGTGATCCGAAGATTCAGGATTACATCCATCAGTGTTTGGTGAATCCTTTGGAGAAATCAAGTTCATATCAATAAAATCAATGTTCTGGCAAAAATAGGGATGAAGGTTCCATGACGGTGTGTTCGTCACCGTAATTCCTTGAATTCCAATGTTCTTACAGTTGGATAAAAAGATGCCTTTAGGACGCCATGCGCCACGCATGACCTTATGATCAACCCACCAATCAGAAAGATGCGCTTGTTCATCGATGATACCCTCACCGATGATCTTGACATCTTCTGCTTCAATGCCTGTGATTGTCGAAGCGAACGTCTGCTGTGGAACACCTTCCCAGGAAGAAAGTTCTAATAATGATCCATCTCTTTTTTCAACTTGAGCAGGTAATATGGGGTAATGATTTCGATCAGTATCTCCTAAAAGTGTGGCATATTTAACGAGTTCAATCGTCTGATGACTCTTCAAAAAAAGAGGGCGAATCACGTACTGACCTTCAGGAATATGGACGAGCCCACCGGCAGGACATTGATATATAGCTCGTTGAATCGCCTCTGTGTCATCCGTTACGCCATCGCCTCGTGCACCAAAATCTCTCACATTTAGCATAGCTGTTTCAAGTTCAGTACGAATTGTTAACACTTGATCATAAGCTTTAATCTCATACTCTGTTTCAGGAATGAGATCATAGATGGAAAAGACATTCGTAATGACATGGTCTAGCACCAAAGTTTGATCAACATAAACATCATAGGGTTGATCGGCATAATAAATGGCTGAATTGTCAAGTTCAATTGTGACAGATCGTGAAGATAAAAAGACAACATGCATGCTCAATCACCTCTTTTAATACGGTTTCTTATCAGGTTTTTCACAGAAACCCAGATCATGTCACATCCCATAAAGACTAAACCAAAAGTAATCGGATC
>JBBIMC010000078.1:4525-6866 GCA_037444605.1 Mycoplasmatota bacterium
ACGATTCTCAAAACCGAAAAATATCATCCCAATTGACGGAATACCGAGTGTCAATAACCCTTCGATCAGAAAATAACTTGCTAATACGAGGACAATCACATAAAGACCTGTCATCAAAAGACTTAAAACGGACGATCTTTTGACGTGATGGGGTAAATACTTTAATGTGGGTTGTCGATCATTATTCATCCAAATAATGACCTTATTCACCACATACTCAGTTCCTAAAATCATGATCAAAATCATGACGACCAAAAGATCCAAAGGATCATATTGCAGCGCAGTGAACGTTAAAAAGAAGGCAGCACCGGCAACCCAAAACTTCATAAACCCAATTTTAACTTGAGGTTTAATCGTGGATAACTTGTCGATGCTGTAAGGGTTAAATTGATTTGGTTGGTCCTTCTTTGAATGATTATTCTTCAATGTGAACATACTTCCAATCAACATAGATCCAAGCAAACACGGTCGAAATGAGATAGAAAACCGCTCCGATCATCATGATATTCATGGAGAAGTACCCATAATCTGGAATGATAAATCCATCTGTTCTTGTTGCTTGCTCTGTATAGAAAACCTGAATATATAAATACAGTAAGAGAATTTGTATGGCATTTAAGAGGGTGAAGAGGAATAGTGAAACGGGTGATCGCTTCTTAGCGAATGCCATTGAGTTCGCTACTTGGACTAAACTGATCATATAAATGGAGAACAAATAGAATCCAATCACTTTATTGGTCAGTAAATTAATGGCTGAAATATGGGACTTGAAGTCGATATCCCCTGTACGGAAATCGAGGAAAAAGGTAAATACAATGGTCCCTATGATGGTAAAAATGACAGGGATTTGATACTTGTTATAATTATACCATCGTTTCAACCAGTGTTCACGCATCATTTCAGGCATAGATAGCCACCTCCGTTTCAGAATCAAAATAATAGAGGTGATTCAAATCAAAATGGAAGCTAACCTCTTGGCCAGGTTGGAGCTTAATCCGAGCATCAATTTTAGCTAAAACAGACTTTTGATTGATGGAAAAATGAATCAGCGCATCCGAGCCTAATAATTCGTAGAGTTGAATTTTTGTTTGAAAACCTTGATGTGAGGCATCATCAAACAATGGTTCGATTGAGATTGCTTCAGGTCTAACACCAAGAATAATCGATTTACCAAAATAGCCTTTATCTTTTAAGGTTTTAAAGATCGGTGTTTGAGAGATATCTACTTGCAGATTTTCGATATGAAGGAAGCCATTTTCGTCAATGGAGGAGGTGAAAAAGTTCATTGGTGGTGTTCCAATAAAGTTTGCGACAAACAAATTATGAGGACGATCATAAAGTTCTTCTGGAGTCGCGATTTGTTGTACGTAACCATCTCTCATCACGACAATACGGTCTGCTAAGGTGAGTGCTTCTATCTGATCATGAGTCACATAAATCATTGTCGTATGTAAACGATGATGAAGTTGTTTTAATTCTTTACGCATCGATCCTCTTAACTTCGCATCAAGATTCGAAAGGGGTTCATCAAGAAGGAAAATCTTAGGGTCTCTTACAATCGCACGACCTAAAGCGACGCGTTGACGTTGGCCCCCTGACAGTTCTTTAGGTTTCCGGTTAAGATAAGGAACAAGGCCCAAAACATTGGCTGCCCACATCACGCGTTCATGGATCTTATCGGAATCTTCTTTGCGAAGTGTGAGTGAAAACGCCATGTTATGATAGACAGACATGTGTGCATAGAGCGCATAGTTTTGGAAAACCATGGCGATATCGCGATCTTTAGGTGCTAGGTTATTGACCCGCGTATCATCAATCATCAAATCGCCAGATGAAATTTCTTCAAGACCAGCAATCATTCTGAGTGTGGTTGATTTCCCACATCCTGAAGGACCGACAAAAACGATAAACTCGCCTTCCTTAATGTCTATATTAAAATCATGAACAGCTTGTACACCATTGGGGTAAATTTTATTAATTCCTCTTAATATCATCGTCGCCATATCACTTTTCTCCTATTTCCTTGAGATGTGTGATGAGTATGTGATGTTTCTTAAGGGTGATGAGTGCGCCAAATACCATCAATACTGATGTAAGAACTAAAAATAACCCGATCAATAGGAATTGTCCTAGACGAAGTTCGCCACTATTTAAAAGTTGTGTGGGTACCCAAAGAATGCGTAACGTATGGATAGCGGCTATCAACAATGTCACAATTGCCCAATCTTTTTGGTAGTACTTACAACGTTCAGCTGCTAGGAATGTGACGAGCAATAAAAGAATATTGATTAAGATCTCTAATGCAGTTGAAAAATTCGGGACGACTGTCGGGGGTGTGATG
>JBBIMC010000079.1:0-6757 GCA_037444605.1 Mycoplasmatota bacterium
AGAAAATGGACAATAGTCCCCCTAAAAGACCGAGATAAACCACTGAATGGAACACGATGGAATCTTTTTTTAGGATAATCGCTGAGAGTGCTAAGACTAAACTCGATGTCCCACAAAAAGTACCCGGGAGAATTTTATCAAAACCATCTCGCAAATAACTCACCGAAATTCGGTTCGCTGTGATTGCAATTAACCCAATAACCCCAATGATTTTAATGATCTTTTGGAGTTTGTCTTCACTCGTAGCCATTTTCTTAATCCAGATGGTAGCAAGCACCATTAATGGAATTACAATCAAAAGATAAATGATGTGTTCAATACCGTAAATTTGGGGCATAGGATGACCTCTTCTTTTCTGCTATGACCTCATTTTAGCATAAAGTCCATTCGTCTTCTATGGCAAAAAAGAAAAAGCCCCGCTTTCACGAGGCTTTACGAATCATCTTATTAGAGAACGTTTAAGAAAACGATATATGCGATAAATAACGCAGTTGCTCCATAAAGAAGTGGGCTAACTTCTTTACCTTTCTTGCTTGCTAACATAACAACGACATAGGTCAAGAAACCGAAGCCAATACCATCAGAGATGGAGTATGACAAGATCATCACTAAAATCGTCATAAAGCTTGCAATCGAAATTTGCCATTTATCCCATTCAATCTTACCGATGGATGCAGCCATCATTGTTCCAACGATAACCATCGCTGCAGCAGTCACTGATGAAGTGACTAAGGTAAGAAGTGGTGATAAGAAGATAGATAATAAGAAGAGAACACCAGTCACAACAGAAGCTAAACCAGTACGTGCACCTGCACCAACACCTGAAAGTGATTCAATATAAGAAGTGACGGTTGACGTTCCTAGAACTGAACCCACAACAGTCGCTGTTGAGTCAACGATATTCGCATTTTGTAAATCTTCTTCAGTGACATGATCCATTTGACCTGTGACAGCCATAAGTGTTCCAGAGGTGTCAAAGAAGTCAACGAATAAGAACGCAAAGACAGCAAACCAACCCGCAGGTTGAGAGAGTAATCCACCAAGACCACTAAATGCTTTACCAAAGGTAGGTGCTAAAGATGGAACGGATCCGATGAATGCGGTGTAAACAGGAAGACCTTGTGCATCAGGGAAAATGAAACCAGCGACTAAGCCAACCACTGCAGTGATCACTAGACCAAAGAAGACAGCGGCTCTAACCTTTAAGGCGAGGAGTACCATAGTTAAAATGATACCAAAGAGTGCTAATAAAGCGACAGGGGTCGTGAGATCACCTAAAGAAGTTGTGGTCCCACCTGTGTTAATGACGATACCCACGTTGACCAAACCGATGTAAGCGATGAAGAAACCAATGCCGGCACCAATCGCATACTTCAAGGATTGAGGAATCGCTGCAACGACCTTTTGGCGAACGCCAAGAAGGGTAATCACTAAGTACAAGACACCAGACACTAAGACTGCTGCGAGAGCTTCTTCCCAAGAATAACCCATACCTAAAACGATGGTAAATGAGAAGAATGCATTTAATCCCATACCAGGTGCTAAAGCGACAGGTAACTTCGCGAATAATCCCATCGCGAGTGTTGCTAAACCTGCTGCAAGTGCGGTTGCTAAGAATACTGCATTGGCATCAAGACCGTCAACTGCACCAAAACCACTCATAAGACCAGGGTTAGCAAATAAAATGTACGCCATCGTTAGGAAGGTTGTTAAACCACCTAAAAGTTCAGTACGGATGGTCGTGCCCCGTTCTTCAATACGGAAATACTTTTTGATGAACTCCATGTTCAATCTCCTTTTTCTTTGTTTTTGTATTCATATGTATGTTTTTTAAAAAAACAAAAGAAAAAACCACAAATCGATGTGGTTTACCATATGAAAACGAGAAAAAAGATGTTTTCATATCGTAGTCGCGAATTTTACGGAATCGCGGTAGAAACTTGACCTCCACATCAGGTCGATTATACGATACATTGAATACATAGCCATTATAACAAAACCCCTTTTTCGATGTAAAGGGGCTTTTTGTAAATTTAAAAAAGTAAGCGTTTTTATTTTTTGATGATTTTATAATGCGTTTTCTTTCATCATTCTTTCATGATTTGTTTCAATAATTCATCGTATAAATTAGTGATAACGTCTCTTCAACGGTCTTCGCATCAAAGAGTGCTTCACGATAATCTTCATGCATCAATTTTCGTGAAAGCATCGCGAGAACTTTGAGGTGAGCATTGGTTCCATCTTCTGGCATCGCGATCAAAAAGAAAAGATGAGCATCCTTGCCATCAAACGCATCAAAAGGTACACCCTCATTGCTTTTCGCAAAGATTAACGAGGGAATCTTCACATGGGTAGATTTGGCATGGGGGATTCCTATACCGAAACCGATACCTGTTGAACTTATAGACTCTCTGTCTAAGACATCGTTTTTGAATCCTTGGATATCATCAATGGCGTGATGCTGGTATAAGATGGCAATCATTTGATCGATGACATCCATTTTGTTAAGCGCATTAAGATCAAGTTTAACATAACCTGGATGAATCAAATCATGAATGGTCATCAACAATTTCCTCTAAAATGACTTTCTTTATGTATTTTTGAATATCTCTTGGTGTGGCTAATCTTCCGGAAAAGACCGTCGCAGAGGCGGCAGCAACCCCGAGTTTAAACGCTTGAATTGGATCATCTGTCTTTAAATACTCATGAACGAATCCTGCAACCATGGAGTCACCAGCCCCTGTGGTAAATTGGGCCTCTCCTTCAAGTGCTTTCGCATGATATGCATGGGTTTCATCCACATAGAGTGCCCCACGTTTACCAAGGGAGATCATCACGTGTTTCACTCCACGATACACCAGTTGACGTGCATGGGTAATGATATCTTTAATCTCCACCAAATCCATCAAGAGATAATCATTTAACTCTCTCAGATTTGGTTTCATCATAAGGGGTCGAAAATCAATAAACTGTGGAAATGCTTCCCCCGGAGTATCCATAATAAAAGGGATCTTCTTCTTATAGCATAATTCGGCAATCCGTTGAAAAGCATCACGTTGCCCGTAGGGTGCTGAACCACCAAGAATGACCAAATCATTTTCATTCATCTCATCGATTTTACGCAACAAGATTTCAAACTGCTCATCTTTGACATGAGGTCCCCAGTGATTGAGCTCCGTTTCTACTTTTGTTGAGAGTTTGATGTTGATCCTTGTATCTTGGTCAATCCAGATGGGATCTAAGGATACTTCATGGTCTTGATTGATGTCTTCGATGAGCTTTTGTCCCGTAAATCCTCCCACAAATAAAATCGCTTCTGAGGGTGTCTTTAGACGTGATAAAACAATGGAGACGTTAACCCCTTTACCACCAGAGCTGATGCTCGCTTTACGAAATCGATTCAGTTCTCCTTCTTTAAACCCGTCCACTTTGATTTTATAGTCGAGTGATGGATTTAAGGTTATCGTATAGATCACAGATGTCACCTCGTTAGTTTCATTGTACAGGATTCTTTAAATTTTGACAAATATCAGGAAAAACAAAAAGGAGTATAACACTCCTTTAAGCAATCGTTTTACGTTTAAAATTACCAAACACGTTTTTAACTGGACGCGTCACGATAAATGCGTTGGGATCCACCGATTTCACTAATCCCACTAAAGTATGCAGTTCATATGAAGAGATTACCACAAAGATCAAGGTTTTTTCATGATGTGAATAGGCACCTTCAACCTTCATGAGGGTTACCCCACGATAAATTTTATGAAGAATTTGATCGACCAATGTTTGAGGTACGGCCGTGATGATATCCACCGATAAGAAATGATACGAGGTATGCATACGGTCGGTCATGATGGTAGAAATGATGATACGAATCACGGTATATGAAGCAATGACACCACCCGCAATGATTTCTCCAGAGGGGCTTTCATGACCACCCACAATGAGTCCCCCTAGAATAGCGATCGCGACGTTGAGCACCATGGAAATAAATCCCACGGATTTACCCTTTTTAAAGGATAAATATTGGGCGATGATGTCTAATCCTCCGGTTGATGTTCCATAGCGTAAAGCACCCCCACCACCGACACCGATGAGTAACCCACCAAGAACTGCCGCAGCAAGCGCATCCCCACGATCATTTAGTCCCATATCAATGATTGGAATCCATGATAAGATAAATGCTTGTAGCAAAATAGAGATAATGCTATGAATGGTGAAGCGATGCGAGACCCCAAACCAACCGATCAATAGGATGGGGATATTAGCAATAATGACAAACCATCCTAAAAAGTAGGGTCCTAGATCAATCCCAAACCAGACGTAAAAAGCGTCTCTAACGAGCTGAGCTACCCCAGGAATTCCTCCTGTATAAAGGGGGACCACCGAAGCTTCCAAAAACCACGCGACACCAATCCCGTAGATGATGGTAAACACCACGACAGCGAGAAGTCTTTGTGTTTCAGGCCAAAATTTTTGTTTGAAGGCATCCGATGCCATCCATGTTTGAAGTTTATTCATTTTGGTCACGTAGAATCTCTTCTAATTTCTTCGCTGGATCATAGCGTTCAAAGAGTACTTCCGCTTTGCCCAACGATTGTTCGGGATAACCACCAAATTCACTTAACGATTCAAAACTTAAGTCATCAATGATAATTTGCTTCGCGATTCGCTTTGATGTTTCAGGGATAAAGGGTTGGAGTAAGATCGACACATAACGGATCGTTTCGACTAAATGATAGAGCACATGATCCAGGAGGTGTTGTTTTTCAGGATTTTTAAAGAGTGCCCATGGCTCTGAGACATCGATGTATTTATTGGCGAAACGGGCAAGCTTCACCACTTCTTCCAAGGCATCTGAGACGCGAAGTTGATCCATGTAGTTACGGATATTGGGAAGAGTTTCCAAAGCTTTTTCTTTAAGGGATAGTTCAAAAGGTTCGTCTAAGATAACTCTTTTGATAAATCCTTCGCGATATTTATAGGCCATACCAATCGTGCGGTTCACTAAATTACCGATGGTATTCGCTAAGTCAGAATTGTTTCTTTCAATGACGAGTTCATAGGTGATATTACCATCGGCCGAAAAAGGAATTTCATGTAGGACATAATAACGGATAGGATCAACACCAAAATAACGAACGAGATCATCGGTATACATCGTGTTACCCACCGATTTACTCATTTTGGATTTATTGACGAGAACCCAAGGATGTCCAAAGACTTTCTTGGGGAGTTCAACACCTAACGCCATTAAGATAATAGGCCAATAAATCGTATGGAAACGCAAGATATCCTTCCCGATGAGATGAACATCCGCTGGCCAATATTTATTAAACGCAGGTGTGCTGGGTTGATCGGGATGATAACCTAATCCAGTAATATAGTTCGATAATGCATCAATCCACACGTAGACCACGTGTCCTGGATCAAATTCAACAGGAACACCCCATTTAAAAGATGTTCTAGACACTGAAAGATCAGGTAGCGGTTCTTTTAAGAAGTTTTGAATCATTTCGTTTCTTCTCGCTTCAGGTTCAATAAACTCAGGATGCTCTTCAATGTGCTTGAGTAAACGTTCTTGATATGGGGCGAGTTTTAAGAAATATGCAGCTTCCTTGGTCCAGACAGGCACGTCCCCGTTGGGGCCTTTTCCATCGACGATATCTTTTTCAGCGATGAATGCCTCTTCAGCCACTGAATACCATCCCTCATATTCACCAAGATAAATATCGCCTTGATCATAGAGTTTCTTAAAGATGGCTTGAACAGATGTCACATGGAAATCATCTGTTGTTCGAATGAACTGATCATAAGAGACATGAACTTTGTCATAGATACGTTTGATTTCTCCTGCGATATGATCGACATACGCTTGAGGGGACAGTTCGTTCAATGAGGCTTTACCCTCAATTTTTTGCCCGTGTTCATCCGTGCCTGTTTGAAAAAAGACATCGTATCCGTCTAAACGCTTAAAGCGGACAATAGAGTCCGCCAAAATAGCCTCATAAACATTCCCAATGTGGGGAATACCTGAAGCGTATGCGATGGCTGTGGTTAAATAGAATGGTTTTTTGGTCATAATTATGCCTCCTTAATAAACAAATAACGCCGTCCTTAAATGACATCTAAGGACGACGAATAGTCGCGGTACCACCTTAGTTCTGGATTGCTCCAGCACTTAAATCCTTAACGCGGAAAACGTTTTGGTCTACGTATCGACCAAAAGGCTCGAAAATCATCTTCATCTTCTGCTCTGGATCACTTGCACCTTCCGTGATCTCTCTGATTGCCGCCATAAGACTACTCTTTTTCTCATTGCCTATGTACATATCTATTATAGTATAACACTTGAAAAAATCAAGTGATATTTCTTCCAATTTTTACGCGTTTATAGACGTCGTTTTTGGAAAGTTGATGGGCTTCACCCACGATTTTCATCGCTTCTTTACTGGGGTAACCCGCTTTGATGAGTTCTTCATAGTGTTCGACCACATCTAAGATAGGTTGTTGGCTTTCTTTCAACCCTTCGATAATTAAAACGTACTCTCCTTTTGGATTCATCTCCATGGTGAGTGCTTCACTGATGGTTGTACGAATAATCGTCTCAAAGGCTTTGGTCATTTCCCGGTGAATGGAGAGCTTTCGATCCCCTAACACCTGCATGATGACCTCAAGGGTTTTTGAAACACGTGAAGGGGCTTCATAAATGACGAGTGTTTCTAAGCGTCCTTTATAGTTTTCAAGAACTGCTTTT
>JBBIMC010000080.1:0-4048 GCA_037444605.1 Mycoplasmatota bacterium
GCACTTTCGTACTGGATAGGACCTAAATCGGACATCCCGTATTCTGTCACCATGGCACGGGCAATTGCGGTAGCATTTTGGAAGTCGTTATAAGCACCCGTGGTGACTGTATCAAACACGATTTCTTCAGCGACACGTCCGCCTAAGAAAGACGTGATTTCAGCGAGTAATGTTTTCTTGGTTTCCAAGAATTTTTCTTTTTCAGGTGTCATCAAGTTATAGCCACCCGCACGTCCACGAGGAATGATCGTCACCTTTTGAACGATACGTGCATTTTCAAGCTTAAGACCAATGACGGCATGGCCTGCTTCATGATACGCAACCGTCTTCTTTTCTTCAGGAGAATACTTACGAGATTTCTTCGCAGGACCCATCATGACACGGTCAATCGCTTCATCCATATCAAGTTCACTGATCAATGTTCGGTTATCTCTTGCTGCGAGAAGTGCAGCTTCATTGAGCAAGTTTTCGATATCAGCACCAGAGAATCCAGGAATACGGTGAGCGAATTCTCCAAGCTTAATTTTTGGATCTAATTTTTTATTTCTTGCATGAACCTTTAAGATGGCTTCACGTCCTCGAACATCGGGAAGTGAAATCGTGATTTGACGGTCAAAACGACCCGGACGAAGAAGTGCAGGGTCTAAGACATCAGGACGGTTGGTAGCTGCCATGATGATAATGCCCATATTGGTGGTAAAACCATCCATTTCAACTAAAAGTTGGTTTAAGGTTTGTTCTCTTTCATCGTGACCGCCACCTAAACCAGCCCCACGTTGACGACCTACAGCATCAATCTCATCAATGAAAATGATACATGGTGAGTTTTCTTTGGCGACTTTAAATAGATCACGAACACGGGAAGCCCCAACACCGACGAACATTTCAACGAAGTCAGAACCAGAAATGGAGAAGAAAGGAACATTAGCTTCCCCTGCAACGGCACGGGCAAGCAATGTTTTCCCGGTTCCCGGTGAACCCACAAGAAGGACACCTTTGGGAATACGGGCACCCATGTCGACATATTTTTTAGGACTCTTTAAGAAGTCAATCAGTTCTTCAAGCTCTTGTTTTTCTTCATCAACCCCAGCCACATCCTTGAATGTGACGGTCTTTTCACGGTTGAGTTTCGCTCTATTCTTTGCGAAATCAAAGGCTTTAGAGTTTTGGTTGTTGGCATTTCTAAAGATAATGAAGAGAATGACAAGAACCAAAATCATCGGAACCAAGTTTAAAACAACGGTCCAGAAGGTAATTCCCGAGCGAGGTTCAATCGATGTGGTTCCTCCTTGGGACTCTACGGTGAGCATGATATCTTGAGCATATTCTAAAGGCATAATCCCTTCGAAATTGATCGTGCCATAGAAAGTTGCTGCACCGCTATTTTGATAGAAGGTCCCACTGATTTGTACTAAGGTGATGTTGTCACCACCGACCGGTGTGTAAACCAAAGATTCAATGGCGCCATCATCTGCGGCTTGAGTAAGTTCAGTGACATTTAATGCCGCGACTTCACCTTGGAGTGCGTCACGTAAAAACAGGAAAACACCGATCACGATGACCAGTGTAAATAGCATGATGAGATAATCTGGTTTTTTACGATATTCTAGCTTTTTCTTGCTATTATTTGGGTTTTGATTCATAGATACGCCCCTTTACTTTGTGTTATAGACTTCAGGTTTGAGGATGCCTACATAAGGTAGATTGCGGTAATATTCATCATAATCAAGCCCATAACCGACAACGAATGCTTTAGGAATCACGCGTCCGATATATTCGGGTTGATAGGGTTTGAGACGACCTTCAGGTTTATCGAGAAGGGTCGCAATTTTAACAGAGTTTGCTCCACGATGTTTAAATAATTCCATGATAGTGACAATCGTATTTGCGGTGTCCACGATATCTTCCACGATGAGGACATCACGTCCTTTAATGGAGATATCTAAATCCATTTTGATTTTGACATCACCCGATGAAGCGATACCACCATGATAACTAGCAACGGACATGTATGCGATGTCAAACTTCAAATCGATTTTTCTTGATAGGTCAGAGATGAAAGGTACGCATCCCTTGAGTAATCCCACTAAAATCAAGTTTTTGTCTTGATAATCTTTGGTAATCTCCTTACCCATCTTCACACAGATGTCTTGAATTTCTTGTTCAGTGACTAAGATTTGTGCAATGTCTTTATGCATGCGTTTTGACCTCTTTCATTTGGAAGTAGAGTGTGTTTTCATGTCCTAATGTTTGGTTGATATAGTAGTCTTGAACCCATAGAATGGTCTCCTCATGATCTGTTAAAACCCATAGATGTTGTCTTTTTTCCATAGGAACTTTATGATCGATGAGTAGTTTCTTTAGTTTCTTATGACCATAATCATAAGCAAGTTCATCCCCATCACGACGATGTCTTAAGATGAGTGGAAATGCTAGTTTATTATAACATAATTTGGTGAATTCTTCAGTATTGACGTCGGTTTTACATAATAATGTGAAAATGCCCACATTTTTGATGGTGTTCTTTCCCTCTTTGATGAGGTATTCCTGATCGCTAAAAGGGGTTAACGGCTTTATCAAGGCATTATGATAGGACTTCACGAAATGATGATTCTTATTTAAACGGTAAACTGCATTCGGTTTTTTGGAAAGCAACATCCGTTTAATCTTTTGAATGATTTCATAGGAGACATTCATATCGTGATTTTCTAATAAGTATGCAATCGCATCTTCTTGAATCGCCGAATCCCATAAAATGAACTGATCGAGGTCAATGGTATGATCTTTAAGGTGCGATTTGGTTTGTTCTCTAATATAAAAGAACGCTTTAGAAAGCTGTTCATGATATTGTTTCACGACATCAAGAAGATGATCATTTTCTTGTTTCATGACAGGGACGACTGCGTGGCGGTAACGGTTGCGTAAATACGTATTCTCTTCATTGGAAGAATCCTCTAAAAAAGGAACATGGTTCTGTTCGGCATAGGCTTTGATTTGATCTTTTCTTATGTATAGCAAGGGTTTGATGTAGGTGAAATCACCATCGGAATAGATGGCTTGCATCCCCGCATACCCTAGTAGATTCGATCCACGGGTGAGTTTAATGAGTACCGTTTCAAATAGATCGTCTAAGTGATGGGCGGTTAAAATATACGGTGTTTCATAGAGACGAGCGACCTCTTTTAAATAATGATTTCTTAAAATATGGGCTTGGTGATGAAAGTTACCCTCATTCACCTTGATCGTATAATAATGGAAGGGAATATCATAGGTTTTACACGTGGTTTCCACCAAATCTTTTTCGATGATTGATTCATCACGCTTCAAATGATTGAAATGGACACAGATGATCTGATAAGAAGTGTCTTTGAAAAGATGGAGCATGCTCATCGAATCAATCCCACCAGATACGGAAAGAACAAGTGTCGCCTTCGGCGGAACTTTATAGTCGTTTTTAAGTAAACTTAGTACTTGCTTCACGTATCTTCACCCCTTTTCATCATCTTTATTATACCATCATATAATGTAAAAATTTTGAATAAAAGTCCTAAACCTGTGCTATAATACATGAGAATAAGGAGGCTATTTATGCTCATTTTAGCCAGTTCTTCACCCCGTCGTGCCAAGCTAATGAAAGATGCAGGTCTTGATTTTATCGTTGTCCCCTCTTTGGTGGATGAAGTGGTCGATGAAAAATACAAACCTGTGGATCTTGTCGTTGAGCTTGCCAAATTAAAAGCACTTCATGTCTCAAAAACATATCCGAACGATGTCGTGATCGGTGCGGATACGATCGTCGTTTACGAAGATCATATCTTAGGAAAACCCAAAGATGAAGAGGATGCTTACCGGATGCTTCGCTTACTATCTGATGATCGTCATGTGGTTTATACCGCAGTCGCCTTAGTAAAAGGTGATCAAATGAAGACCTTTGTTTCAGAGACTGAAGTATGGATGAAAAATCTCTCTGATCTTGAAATTCGTAACTACATCAAAACCGGTGAACCTATGGATAAGGCAGGAGCCTATGCAGCACAGGAACGCGGGG
>JBBIMC010000080.1:4058-6740 GCA_037444605.1 Mycoplasmatota bacterium
TACGGGATTCAAGGTGAAGGTGGCGCACTCGTCGATCATTATAAAGGGGACTTCTTCACAATTGTGGGATTACCTTTAAAGGATTTGCTTGATCAATTAAAATCATTTAAGTAAAGTTGCTGCTGGGCAACTTTTCTTTTTCTAAGCCCAAAGAAAGATGTTTTATTATATAATAAAGATAATATCACTCGCCCTCAGGAGGACTTTATGAATCAAAGAAAATCCTGGCAAGACAAGATCGTTTATCAAATCTATCCGAGAAGTTTTTATGACACCAACAAAGATGGTATTGGTGATCTTTTAGGGATTATTAATAAATTAGATTACGTGAAATCACTTGGCGTCGATGTGATCTGGCTATCGCCTGTTTACCGCTCACCCAACGATGATAATGGATATGATATCAGTGGATATCTTGAAATTAATCCTGAATTTGGCACCATGGAAGATATGGAACACCTCATTGATGAAGCAAGCCAAAGAGGATTAAAGATTATCATGGATCTCGTGATCAATCATACCTCTGATGAGCATCCTTGGTTCATTCAAAGTAAAGACCCCGCTAGCCCTTATCGCGACTATTATATTTGGCAAGATAAGCCCAATAATTGGACGAGTTTTTTTGGTGGGTCTGCTTGGGAAAAAGAAGGAGACAGTTATTATCTTCATCTCTTCTCTAAAAAACAACCCGATCTTAATTGGCATAACCCAGCGATCTTAGATGAAGTCAAAAAGATTATGCGTTTTTGGCTTGATAAAGGCATATACGGCTTTCGCTGTGATGTGATCAATGTCATCTATAAAACATCTTTGGATGATGGAAAGAAACGCTTTGTCTTGGTGGGAAGAGAACATTATCACTCCCAAGAAGGATGTCACAAAATATTACAAACACTTAGAAAAGATGTCCTTGATCATTACGATACGATGACCGTAGGAGAAACTGTATTGGTGAGTCCTAAACAAGCCAATGACCTCATTTTGCCTGAGAGAAAAGAACTCGATATGGTCTTTGGATTTGAGCATATGGAAACCGATCAAATCAACAACAAATGGTTTCGAACGAAGTTTAAGGCGGATCGCTTTCTCAAGGTGATCACCAAGTGGCAAGAACAGGTCTACTGGAATGCAAACTATTTAGAAAACCACGATCAAACGCGCTCTGTTTCACGCATGGGCGATGATCAAACCTACCATAAAGAAAGTGCCAAGATGCTTGCCTTATTGAATCTTACCCTCAAGGGAACACCTTATATTTATCAAGGGGAAGAAATCGGGATGACCAACGGTGATTTTACATCCTTAGAGGAATATCAAGACATCGAAACCCATCGAATTATCGCACTCGCTCAAAAACTTCATTTTCCCAAGTGGTACCAAAGACGGATGATGAAGATGTCATCAAGGGATCACGGAAGAACACCGATGCAATGGACAAAAGCAGGTGGGTTTACACAAGGGGTTCCTTGGTTAAAAATGAATCAAAATACAAAGACGATTTGTGTTGAAAACGAGGAAAATGATCCTGACTCGATCCTCACTTTTTACCGTAAGCTCATCCAAATAAGAAAATCACATCCTGTATGGAGTGATGGATCTTTTAAACTCGTTTGGCATCGCCATAAACAATATGCATTCAAACGGATACATCACGATACATCGATGACAATCCTCATCAATTTCCAAAAGAAAACAAAGAAGATGCCCATCGCACTTACTGGAGAACTTCTTTTATCCAACTATCCAGACGCATCGATCCACCAACGTCATCTTCGTCCCTATGAAGCGGTGATCATTAAGGAAGTTCATCATGCATAGCCCGATCATTCGTCTTGCAACTAAAGATGATGCCCAAGGAAAAGGGTACGTGCATTATCAGTCTTGGATTGAAACCTATAAAGACATGATTCCCGATCACTACTTAATGCGTCACACCTTAGAACGTACCGTTCAAATGGCCTATGAGCATCCAGAAAACACATGGATTGCCATTGTTGATGAACGTATCGTCGGATTTTCATGTTTTGCGAAGTGCCCTGATGAAGATCTGTTCAATTCAGGTGAAATTATGGCGATTTATGTACTTAAAGACTATCAGCACCAGGGTATTGGACAAAAACTCTTTGATGCGGCACGACAATCACTTTCTTCCTATGAGTCCATCGTTTTGTGGGCGTTTGAAGAAAATGATCGCGCCATCAAGTTCTATGAAAAACAAGGATTTCATAAGGATGGGAAAACTAAAGTGGTGATGGAGCGACCCGCGATACGCATGATGGTTGATGTTAAACAAAAAGAAGAGGATGAGGTGAAAGCATGATTGAAGCAAAACAAGGATATTTTCGATTAGATACCCAAAACTTAACCTATCTTTTTCGTGTCATGGAAACGGGACAATTAGAGCATCTATACTTAGGAAAAACACTTAAGGATCAATCATATCAAGCGCTTCACACTAAAGTCACGGCAGGCGCAGGATCGTTAATCGAATATGAACATGACGGACATAAAACATTCCTTGACATGATACCACTCGAATACTCTGGGATCGGTAAAGGAGATTTTCGTTTAACCCCATTCGAAGTCAAAATGCCCGATCAAACGTTTGTCAGCGATTTCGTCTATGAATCGCATGAAATCATCCAAGGAAGTGTGACATCTGCGATGTTACCCATCGCCAAA
>JBBIMC010000081.1:0-6454 GCA_037444605.1 Mycoplasmatota bacterium
AGCACCGATTCGTTCGATCCTCTATTATTTAAGAGATCAAGGCATGAACAGAAAAGTGAAGTACTTCTTCGGTGCGAAGTCCAAACGTGATTTATATTATACTGAAGAATTCCAACAGCTTTCCAAAGAATTCCCCAACTTCCAATACATTCCCGCACTCTCCGAACCCCAACCCGATGATCACTGGGATGGCGAAGTTGGATTGATCACTGATGTCGTGGATCGCCACGTCAAAGATTTAAGTGAAAGTGAAGCGTATTTATGCGGATCACCCGGTATGATTAAGGCGTGCATTCGCGTACTTAATAATCACCAGATCAGACAAGAAAACGTCTACTTCGACAATTTCTCATAAACATTTGACACGTAAAAAGGCACGAGATGATCGTGCTTTTTTTGTTTTTAAAGCAGAATTAAACATAAAATCAATATAAAAATCAATAAAATCAATAAAATTAATTCAATAATTAAAAAAATCAATATAAAAATGAATAAAATTAATAAAAACACTTGACAACCGAAAAATTTGATATATAATTAAGGTGTAAATTAAAAAAATCAATTGAAAAGAAAAAAGAGTTAAATTAATTCAAAAAGAAATTGATTAAATTATGGAGGAAAAATAAATGAGAAAAAAATTACTATGGACAGTGTTAGTTGGTTTGTTGATGTTCGTGGCTGTATATAAAATTCAAAATGCTAATGCATATGAATCGAATCGTATGATCAGAAATACAGAAAGCGAGTTTACATCCGAAGGTTATGATGGTTATCTCAATCATAACGAAGCGTTGCTATTCTTTGAAGCACTTGATGGTCTAGATACCATCGCTACACTCGAAGGTGGCATCGAAGTCACCGTGGTCGTCTCTAAGAACCTTACCGAAGGTCAAGCAAAAGTGGTTCTTGTCAATGCTTTTGGTCAGGTAAAAGAAATTAACGAAACACAAACGATTTACTTAGAAAATGGTTGCAACTACATTAAGGTTGTTGGTCAGGATGCAACAGGCACGATTGGATTAGCTATTGAAGCTAGTCAAGATGTACAGTTTCATTCTGTACTAGAATAACGAGGTGAAAACGATGGGTATCAGACGAATTATTCACGCGATCTTCAATCAAATTTCAGAATGTTTCCACAAGTGCAATCATGATTACTATTCAACAATGGAAGAATCAAAATTTGACATTGCAAGATTTGCTCGTGAAACACAAACTCAAAAAGATGAAATCCAACCCGTTTGGATGTCATAAAGAAGAAAAGGCCGATTGGCCTTTTTATTCGTGAGTTTTTGGAACATTGGATAAAGTTGCTTGATGCTTAACGGCTTGAGCAACTTTTTTATGAAGTTCCTTATCCAGCGGATTAGGAATGATGTTTGAAACCGATAGTTCATCATCTGGAATGAATGAAGCGATCGCTTTCATGGCCGAAACCATCATCTCATGCGTGATCTCTTTGGCATGCGCATCTAATGTTCCACGAAAGATCCCGGGGAATGCGAGTAGATTATTGATCTGATTAGGATACTTAGAACTTCCGGTACCTACGATGTAAGCACCTGCTTCGTAAGCTTCTTCGGGTGAAATCTCTGGGATAGGATTAGCCATCGCGAACACGATAGGGCACGCATTCATGAGTTGTATCATTTCTTTAGTGATCACGTTTTTAACTGAAACACCGATGACGACATCGGCATCTTTCAAGGCATCTTTTAGCAATCCTTTTTGTTGGTATGGATTCGTTAAGTGCGCTAAAGCTTGGTGGGTGGCTGATAAAGTTTGATCATCTTTTTGGAGGATTCCGAATTTATCACAGACCACGATATGTTTACATCCTAAGGACATCAAGAAGTGGGTGATGGATGTCCCAGCTGCACCTGCCCCATTGATGACGAGTTTAATCTCTTCAATCTTCTTATTCACAAGTTTTAAAGCATTCGTTAATGCTGCAGCGACCACAATAGCAGTCCCGTGTTGATCATCGTGAAAGACAGGAATGTCAAGGACTTTTTTAAGTTCTTGTTCAATTTCAAAACAACGAGGAGCCGAAATGTCTTCTAAATTGATACCGCCAAAGCTCCCCTGTAATAAACGAATATTTTCCACGATCACTTTAGGATCTGTCGAATCAAGGCATAAAGGAATGGCATCGACATCACCCAGCAATTTAAACAACATCGCTTTACCCTCCATCACGGGCATACCCGCAAGAGGACCGATATTGCCAAGACCTAAAACTGCGGTACCATCGGTGATCACAGCGATCGTATTATGTCTTCTTGTGTAAAGATAGCTCAACTCAGGATTCTTCTCGATTTCTAAGCAAGGTTCAGCAACTCCAGGAGAATAAAGGGTTGCTAAATCTTCTTTGGATTCAATTTTTGCTCGAGACACCATCTCAATTTTCCCTTGAAGCGTTCGATGTAAATCGAGCGATTTTTTCTTTATGTCCACCAGAAACACCTCGTTTCATTAGTCTTATTTTAGCATAACATGATAAAAATAGTGAAAGTATTTTCATGTAACACGTCAAGAAAATGTGAAAATATAAAGCGCTTTCAGTTGGTGTTTCTTTTTGGTCTCTTATTATGTATAATAAGGGTATCAAGACTAAGGAGACGTTTCATGAAACAGAAGTATATCGCAGAGCCTTATCGAATCAAGATGGTCGAACCCATCCGAGAAACCACGAAAGAAGAACGCATTGAACTTTTGAAAAATGCTGGATACAATCCATTTTCACTCAAAAGTGATGATGTGTATATTGATTTACTAACCGACTCAGGCACAGGTGCGATGAGCCAAGATCAATGGGCAGCCATGATGATCGGAGATGAAGCTTATGCGGGTAGTCGTAGTTTTTATCGCCTAGAAGCCGCTGTAAAAAGTATTATGGGATATCAGTATTTTATTCCTGTTCATCAGGGACGAGGTGCAGAAAAGGTCTTTTTACCTCAACTCGTCACCAAACCTGGTATGGTATATATCGCCAACATTCACTTTGATACCACAAGAGCGCACGTTGAACTTGCCGGTGCTCGCGCCATCGATTGTGTCGTTCCTGATTGTTATGATATCGAACATTACCATGATTTCAAAGGAAATATGTGTCTTACGTGTCTCGAAGAGACCATTGTTGAAAAAGGTAAAGAGAACGTTGCAGGGATTATTATCACGATTACCAATAACTCTGCAGGTGGACAACCTGTATCGATGGCAAACATCAAAGAAACGAGAAAGATTGCGGACAAATATGGTCTTAGAGTGATTATTGATGGTGCAAGATACGCAGAAAATGCCTTTTTCATCAAAGAAAGAGAATTAGGATATCAAGATAAATCCATCAAGGACATCGTTTTTGAAATGTGTTCTTACGGGGATGCATTCTTGATGAGTGCGAAAAAAGATGGTTTAGTCAACATGGGTGGGATTATCGCGATCAAAAACGACAAAGAACTTTTTGATAAATGCCGTACTTATGTTGTTCCCTATGAAGGATTTCCAACCTATGGCGGTTTAAATGGACGTGATATGGATGCATTAGCTGTTGGATTGATGGAAGCCTTAGATGAACGGTATTTACGTCATCGAATCGATCAGGTTCGCTATTTAGGTGATCGTCTCCGTGATGCGGGTGTTCCCATTCAATATCCAGTCGGTGGTCATGCTGTCTTTGTTGACTGTAAAGCCATGGCTCCTCATATTCCTTATGATCAATTTCCTGCACTTTCTGTCACGAATGCCATCTATATTGAAGCGGGTGTTCGTGCAGTTGAAATTGGTTCACTCCTTTTAGGAAGAGACCCAGATACCCATATTAACAGACAGAGTAAAATGGAATTAATGCGTCTGACAATTCCACGAAGACTTTATACTTACAACCATCTCGATGTCGTCGCAGATGCTGTCATTCATGTTTTTGAACATCGTCATGAACTCAAAGGTTATACTTTTGAGTATGAATCTGCGATTTTAAGACATTTTACTTCAACCTTTAAACCCATTGATTAAGGAGAAAATTATGCCCTTTCGAATTTTAGCGATTAACCCTGGATCCACCTCAACAAAACTTGCCATCTATGAAGATGAAACGATGATTTTCAAGTACAATGTCAAACATGATTCTGATGTTATTCTATCCTTTCCTCATATCATCGATCAGTATGAATTTCGCATGAAAGCCATTGAAGATGCGTTAAAAAGTGAAAAGATTGATTTATCGACACTCAATGCTGTCGTAGGAAGAGGGGGGATGCTCAAACCGATTCCTAGTGGTACCTATCAAGTGACCGATGCCATGGTGGAATTTATGAAGAAAGCACCCCGTGGTGAACACGCATCAAATCTTGGTTGCATTATCGCTAGACATATTGCTGATATGTACCATCTTCCCAGTTTTATCGTTGACCCTGTAGCTGTTGATGAAATGGAAGATATTGCCCGTTTTACTGGGATGCCAGAGATTAGAAGAGACAGTTTGTTTCATGCCTTAAACCAAAAAGCTGTCGCATTAAAAGTCGCGAAAGACTTGAAGAAACCCTACCAAGAACTCAATTTGGTCATCGCTCATTTGGGCGGAGGAATCAGTATTGGTGCGCATCATCATGGAAAAGTCATCGATGTGAATAATGCCCTAGATGGTGATGGACCCATGTCACCTGAACGCAGTGGAACTGTTCCCCTCGGCCCCCTTTATAAAATGGTATTTTCTGGAAAATATACTTTACAAGAAATCAAACGAAAAAATTATGGACAAGGAGGACTTGTCGCTTATCTTGGAACCAATGATGGTCTGACCATTATGAAACGGATACAAGAAGGTGATCAGGATG
The DNA here is from genome assembly GCA_037444605.1 of Mycoplasmatota bacterium. GTDB lineage: Bacteria > Bacillota_I > Bacilli_A > Acholeplasmatales > Acholeplasmataceae > Peloplasma. The sequence continues at coordinate 4,836 of JBBIMC010000081.1, forward strand.
CTGACTTCATTTTCCGTGTCATGTGCTATCAAATCGCCAAAGAAATTGGTGCTTATAGCACCGTGTTGAAGGGTGAAGTGGACGCGATAGTCATTACCGGTGGATTAGCATATAATCAATACCCCATTGATTTAATCAAAGAACGCGTCTCATTTATCGCTCCGGTCCTCGTGTATCCTGGAGAGGATGAAATGGAAGCACTGGCATTAGGTGCCTTGCGTGTTCTTCGCGGTGAAGAAGATGCGAAGATCTATAACTAAGGAGGTTTTATCATGTTAAAAACGATGCATGACTTGGTGAAACGAGCCCAATTATTAAACAAGAAAAGATTGGTGGTTGCAGCAGCCAATGATTTACCCGTCTTAGAAGCTGTAGTGATGGCAAAACAAGAAAATTTGATCGATGCACATCTGATTGGAGATCAAGAGGAAATCATCAAAATCTTAAAAGATTTAAAGGCGATCACGGGTGATTATACAATTATCGATGAAAAGGATCCCCAAAAAGCGTGTGAGAAGGCTGTCCGGATGGTTTCTATGGGTGAAGGCGATTTACTCATGAAAGGATTTGTCGATACGTCTGTTATTTTACGTGCAGCACTTGATAAAGAATTTGGCCTAAGAACACCCAATCGTATCTCACATGTTACCTTAATGGAAATTCCTACGTATCATAAACTGTTGATGATGAGCGATGGGGCGATGAATATCGATCCTGATGTCAATATCAAACAAGAGATTATTGAAAATGGTGTTGATGTGCTTCATGCTATTGGCATTAAATTACCTAAAGTGGGGATGATCGCTGCTGTAGAAAAAGTGAATCCAAAGATGCAAGCGACACTTGATGCCCAAGAACTCATTGAAAGAAATCAAAATGAACGGATCAAAGGCTGTGTTATTGGTGGACCTTTTGCTTTAGATAACGCAATTAATGAGGAAGCCGCCCATCATAAAGGCATCACGGATCCCATGGCAGGCGATGTTGATTTTATCGTCATGCCACAAATCGAATCAGGAAATGTCTTTTATAAGGCTATGATGTTTCTAGCGAATGCAAAGAGTGCATCAGTCATTGCGGGAGCGAAAAAACCCATTGTTTTGACGTCCCGTGCGGATTCTAAAGAAAGTAAGTTTTATTCCATTGCACTTGCGTGCTTAATTGCTGACCATAAATAATAACCCTAAGGGATGATGACATGATAATGTTAAACGGAGCGTCTTTGACCCTTGACGTTTTAAAACGGATTGCTATAGACCATGAAGAGATTGCTATTGAAGAAAATGCGCTAATCCTTGTTAGAAAAGCGAGGGATTATGTCAAAGATATCGCCAATCAAGATGAAGCGGTGTATGGCATTAATACTGGATTTGGTCATTTAGCATCCGTAAAAATTGATAAAAGAGAGTTATCTGAACTACAAGCGAATCTTTTAAAGAGTCACGCTTGTGGTGTCGGAAATCCATTGCCAGTAAATGCCGTACGAGCGATGATGGCCTTACGGATTAATGCTTTAATTAAAGGTTATAGTGGACTTCGCGAAGAGGTCATTTTAAAGTTAGTCGAATACTTAAACCATCATATGATTCCTGTTGTCTTCGAAAAAGGAAGTCTAGGTG
>JBBIMC010000082.1:0-6300 GCA_037444605.1 Mycoplasmatota bacterium
ATGACGCTTGGTAATGATGGAAAACATTGTATTCCGATGGTCAGCATAGACACAACCGCCTCCGGTGGGACGACGATAAATATCAATCTTATGCTCTTTTAAGAAATCGAGATTGACTTCATTTTCAATCACCTGGTTTTTTCCGATAACAACACCATGAATTTCCCAGGTAAAAAAGTACGTTTCATCATCTTTGAGCATGTGCGTTAAGACATATTCTTCTAAGGCAAAATAGAAATAGGGTTTGAGCTGACCTTCGTTGTGGTGGCGAATCAAAATCATACGATAAACCTCCCATAAATATTCACACATATTATATCATATTCATATTCTATCTAAAAACGAGATGACTTAAGATACTTCTGGATTCTTAATGCAAAGTTATAATAGGCCTGTTCACTTTCGGTTCGTGATAAAATAGAAGTGAAAGAGAGGTTATATGAATGCTCACATTTTTGAAACTTTATGCCATCACTTTTGTCATTTTCTTCTTGATTGATATGCTCTGGCTTGGATTGATCGCGAAGAATCTTTATCAACGTCAGATCGGTCATCTGTTAAGCCCTAATGTCAATTGGGTGGCAGCGATTATTTTCTATTTGCTCTTTATCGGAGGACTTGTTGTCTTTGTATTGATGCCAGCTGTACAAGATGGTAAATTGCTTCATGCTGTTCTTTATGGGGCACTTTTTGGATTGATTACCTGTGCAACTTATGATTTAACAAATCTTGCAACCCTTAAAGATTGGCCTATTGCCATTACGTTAATCGATCTTGGATGGGGTACCTTTTTAGGACTCTCAACATCCACGTTAGCCTACCTCATCTATCAGTGGATTTTTTAGATTGGAGGTTAGATTATGTCATCATTTATCATTTCCAATGAACTGCTATACAAATCATTTATCATCGGTGCGAAACAGGTCATTTCTGAAAAGAACGGACTGAATTCCATCAACGTGTTTCCCGTACCCGATGGCGATACAGGGACCAATCTTGCTTCCATGATGAATGCTATTATTGAACGCTCAAAATTAGGACCAACACCAAAAGAAACGCTTCAATCCATCGCAGATGCAGCCATTATCGGTGCTAGAGGAAACTCAGGCATCATTTTTGCTTCCTATATCAGTGGTTTATCCGATGCTTTAGATCAAGAATTGATCGATCTCGATATGTTTATTACTTTAACTCAAAAAGCGTACCAAGCAGCTTATCACTCAATCAATACACCTGTTGAAGGTACGATGATCACCGTGATGCGAGCCTGGATGAATGCGTTAAATGAATTTAAAAAAGCTACTGGTGAAGCGATTGATCTTTTAGTCAAATCCTATGAATATGTGAAAGAAGAACTCGCGAAAACACCTGAATATCTTAAAGTCTTAAAAGATAATCATGTGGTCGATGCAGGAGCGAAGGGATTCGTGCATTTTATTGAAGGATTTATCAAGGCTTTTAAAGGTGAAGATGTTGTCGTTGAGGTTCATGAAGCCGTTGAAGAACTTCACGTCGATCATTTGGAAGACTCACAATTCCGTTATTGTACAGAAGCGTTACTTCGCGGTAACAAACTCGATATCGATCATATAAGATCTGAACTATCTACCTACGGGGATTCATTGGTCGTGGCGGGAAATGAACGCACCGTTCGTGTTCACATTCATTCGGATCAACCTGACCAAGTTTTCGCGTATTTAGATCAATATGGTCAAATTCAGGAACAAAAAGTGGATGACATGAAGCGACAATTTGAAGCTGCAAATCATCGGAAATATCCGATTGCTTTAGTCACCGATTCGATTGCTGATCTTCCTGTTGACTTGATCGATCTATATCAAGTGCACCAATATCCAATCACACTTCATATGAATCATTCCGAGTATTTAGATAAAGTCACCATTCAAAGTACACGATTCTACGAACTGATGGATTCATTAGAAGTTTATCCCACTTCCTCACAACCCAATGGGAAATCATTAGAAAACTTCTTCTCCTTTCTCACGACCTATTATAAGGAGATTATCGTCATCACAGTATCCAAGGAAATGAGTGGTACTTACCAGGCCTTTGTTGAAGCGGCGAATAAGTTCCCCAAATCGAAGATAAAAGTCATTAACTCGAAACAAAATTCAGGTGCTGAAGGTCTCCTAGTCTTAAAAGCTGCGAAGCTTATTCATGATGGGGTACCGATGGATAGCATCGTCGATACGATTGAAAAGATGACGACCAAGGCGAAGATTTTGGTCAGTGTCAAAACGATCAAATACATGATACGTTCTGGACGCTTAACCCGATTATCAGGAACCATCGTCTCTTTAATGCATTTAAAACCTGTCATCTCCATCGATGAAGAGGGTAAAGGCATCATCATGATGAAAACCTTGTCCACACATAAAGCCGATCAAAAAATATTTGATCATATCAAAGAGATCCATCAAAAACACGGCATTGAATCATACGCGATTGTTCATGCAAATGCAGAGGATCGCGCATCACTTTATGCATCATCCCTTGAAGGCTTATTTGGTGAAAAACCCACGTATATTATGGATATTTCTACCGTCGTTGCCATGAATGCAGGGATTGGAACGGTCGCGGTCGCTTATATCAGAAAGGATCCATCATGATTATTACTACATTGATTGCTGTTTTTGTTTTCTTTAACATCTTTTATCTGATTGCTCAACTTAAAAAGAATAATGGACTCGCAGATATTGCATGGGGCATGGGGTATGTCGTCGTCGCGTGGACGATGCTCTTAACCGATAATCTTACGCATGTTCATCAATGGGTTATCGTTGGATTAGTCACCTTATGGGGATTACGTCTATTCCTCCATATTGGGATTAGAAATTGGTCAAAGCCTGAAGATTATCGTTATGTCAATATGCGAAACAAATGGAAAACACATGTCCATATAAAAGCCTATGTTTATGTTTTCATGCTTCAAATGATCTTCCTTTTGATCATCGCATCCCCTATCATCATCAGTGGTTATACTGGATTTGATGAAATGAATCTATTTGCCCAAGTTTTTCTAGGACTGGGTGTGGTGCTCTGGATCGTTGGTTTTTATTTTGAAGCTCTAGGTGATCATCAACTCAATCGCTTCAAAGCGAATCCAGAAAACAAGGGGAAACTCTTAACCACTGGTCTATGGAAATACACCCGTCACCCCAATTATTTTGGTGAAGCCTTAATGTGGTGGGGAATTTGGGTTATTGGATTAAGTGGATTGTCATGGCTTAGCGCTGTCGTTATCATCAGCCCACTCTTTATTACCTATCTTATAAGATATGTTTCAGGAGTTCCACTTTTAGAAAAAAAATATCAATCACGACCAGATTTTATTGAATATGCGAAAAAGACTTCGGTCTTCTTCCCCCTTCCCCCAAAGAAATAAAAATGGAGGCATTCGTGCCTCCATTAATTTTTAAAGAGATTTTTAAAACGTTCCCAACTGGATTCTTTTTCTTTGGCTTCCAGTTTTTCAAGTTGCTCATATAACTTTCTTTCCTGAGAAGAAAGATTCTTTGGTGTCTTGATCTGCATAATGACCTGTTGGTCACCTTTACGCTTCGTTCTGACATTTTGAACGCCTTTTTCACGCATTCTTAGGATCGTACCATGCTCGATTCCTGAAGGGATTTTGAGTGAGACATCCCCATAAATGGTGGGAATATCCACACTTCCTCCCAGGACAGCTTGGGTGATCGTAATCGGAACTTCAAGGATGATATCATCCTCTTCGCGACGGAACACTTTGTGAGGGCGAACTCTAAAATTGAGATATAGATCGCCAGGAGAAGCTCCCTTAGTACCGCCATTGCCATAACCAGCGACTTTAAGTGACATGTTATTATCGACACCGGCTGGAATATTGACATCCACGGATTTGGTGGTTTTCACACGACCACGGCCGTTGCATGTTGCACAACGCTTTTTAATGATCTTTCCACTACCACCACACTTGGGACATGCTTGTTGAGAACGCATTGCGCCAAACATGGTCCGCTGTTCAACATTGATAAAACCATCGCCGTGACAACGATCACAAACTTCGATATCTTTCGAAGATTCAGCACCTAAACCATGACACGTGTGACAGTCTTCATCAACGTCAACATTAATGGGCTTTTTCGTGCCTAGGACAGCTTCCATGAAATCAATCGTGATGGTTCTTTCTAAATCATCGCCACGTTGCGGTCCGTTATAACTCTCACGACGTTGGCGACCTCCACCAAAAAACTGGCTGAAAATATCGGAGAACCCTCCGAAATCACCAAATCCAGAGAAACCTGATCCAGCACCACCAAAAGGATTGCCTTGATGACCATATTGGTCATAAGCGGCACGTTTTTGTTGATCGGATAACGTATCATAAGCTTCCTGAACTTCTTTGAATTTTTCTTCAGCATTTGCTTCCTGCGACACATCGGGATGGTATTTTTTTGCGAGACCACGGTATGCTTTACGGATTTCATCCTCTGATGCGTTTTTAGAAACGCCTAAGACGTCATAATAATCACGTTTATCTGCCATATCATCAACTCCATTCACAATAAGGGGCAAAGCCCCTTACTGGATTATTTTTCTTCAAATTCTGCATCAACGGTATTGGATTTATGGTCAGATGAATCCTGTTGTCCGCTTTGTGCTTGGTGCTTTTCTTGAGCCTTTTGATATGCTTTTACTGCGACATCTTGCGCATCTTTTTCAAGCGCTTCTTTTCTTGACTTGATCAAATCTAAATCATTACCCTTGAGTGCTTCTTCTAAGTCTTTAATCAGACCTTCGAGCTTGCTTTTAGTTGCTCCATCCACTTCAGCTCCGAGATCGGTCATAGCCTTTTGTGTTTGGAAAATCAAGTTGGATGCTTCATTTCTAAGATCGGCTTCTTCACGCTTCTTGCGGTCACTTTCAGCCTGTTCTTCAGCTTCTTTCACCATGCGGTCGATATCTTGTTTCGATAATGAACCTGATCCAGATATCGTAATCTTTTGTTCTTTATTGGTGCCTAAGTCTTTTGCCTTAACAGACACAATACCATTGGCATCGATATCAAAGGTGACTTCAATTTGAGGAACGCCACGGGGTGCTGCAGGAATATCTGCAAGTTGGAAACGTCCTAAAGTCTTATTATCTGCAGCCATGGAACGTTCACCTTGAAGAACATGGATGTCCACAGCAGGTTGATTATCTGCTGCAGTTGAGAAAACTTGAGATTTAGAGGTTGGAATGGTCGTGTTTCTTTCAATGAGTTTGGTGAAAACACCACCTAATGTTTCGATACCTAAAGAAAGTGGGGTTACGTCAAGAAGTAAGACATCTTTAACATCACCAGCGAGAACAGCCCCTTGAATCGCTGCACCCATGGCGACGACTTCATCTGGGTTAACGCTCTTGTTGGGTTCTTTTCCAAGTTCACGTTTCACCATTTCTTGAACCGCTGGGGTACGGGTAGATCCACCAACTAATAACACTTGGTGAATGTCTTTTGCTGTCATCTTCGCATCAGAAAGCGCACGACGAACGGGTCCCACACAACGTTCAACTAAATGTGCAGTAAGTTCGTTGAATTTCGCACGAGTTAATGTTTTTTCTAAGTGGAGAGGTCCTGCAACGCCCATGCTGATAAAAGGAAGAGAGATTTGAGAGGTGGTGACACCGGAAAGTTCTTTCTTCGCACGTTCTGCAGCATCTTTTAAACGTTGGAGTGCCATCTTATCTTTAGATAAGTCAACACCGTTTTCTTTTTTAAATTCGTCGATTAAATAATTCATGACGACTTCATCATAGTCATCCCCACCAAGGTGGTTATCACCTGAGGTAGATACAACTTCAAACGTACCATCAGCTAAATGTAGAATCGATACGTCAAATGTTCCACCACCAAGGTCGAACACGAGAACGGTTTGTTCTTTTTCTGTCTTATCAATACCATACGCTAAAGCTGCTGCTGTAGGTTCGTTGATAATACGTCTGACATTAAGTCCTGCAATTTTCCCTGCATCTTTGGTTGCTTGACGTTGTGCGTCATTGAAATAAGCTGGAACGGTAATGACCGCTTCTGTGACGGTCGCACCTAAATAATCTTCTGCTGTCTTCTTTAAGTTTTGGAGAATCATCGCAGAAATTTCCTGTGGGGTATATTTCTTGCCATTGATGTCAACACGATACGCATTATCCCCCATATGACGCTTGATTGAGCTTACAGTATTTGGGTTTGTAATCGCTTGACGCTTAGCGACATCACCTACGCTAATATCTTCGCCTTTAAATGAGACGACAGATGGG
>JBBIMC010000083.1:0-6030 GCA_037444605.1 Mycoplasmatota bacterium
CAAGCACATAGGCTTTTTTAATCCCTAAACGACGTGCGTATTGAATACCAAATAACGTGATCAAGATGGTAGGAATCGTGGTAACGAGCATGAGTTGTCCTGATAATGCATAGTTGGCAATCAAGATCCCATAAATAATGACTGTTGTGGTTGCATTTGATTTCACAGAATTTGCAAGTTTGTCAGTAGAGGCGGAAATAATAAGCATTTGTAAAGGGCGATTACGCTTAATAACTGGCCAATAATCTCTAAAGCGTACCTTTTCAACTTCGCCAGTTCCCCAATTTGCTGGAACATCTTTATTCCAAATCGACCAAATTGCTAAAATAGTGAATAGGAAAGATAGCGGAATCGCAATAAGTAATAAATCGTTGAAAAGTCCATTGGTAAAGCCACCGTATTTGGGAACCAAAACCGTAGATACAATCAATTGTAACCCAATGAATAAGACGGTATTGTAAATGGCATCAAAGAGGGTAAACAAAGGACGTTGTTTTGGATCATTTGTCAATACAGTTTGTGCAGACTTTGTGGTTGCAGTTTGGAAAGTATAACCAATAATGTATAAAACATAGATAAAGATAAAGTAAACTAACCGGAATGCTTCAGGTAGCAAGTGTGTCGTTTTAAAAATGACGACTGCAGTGATAGCTAAAATGACATTTCCTAGTAGCATGAATGGTCTAAATTTACCCAACTTTGTTTTGGTTTTGTCGATTAAAAAGCCGATGAGTGGGTCTGTGATCCCATCAAAGATACGCATTGCAGTCAAAATGGTTGAAACTGCAACGACAAGTAATCCTGCAATTCCTGTTGCATAGTAAGAAATGAACATAAAGGCAAACATGTAAATATTGGTAGCCGTGTTGTTTAATGCAAAGAAGCCGATCTGCCATGGCTTAGCACGATTATACGTGACTGTTGATTGTGATTGCATATTTTTCTCCTATCATTATTATATTATTTTTTTATTTTTTGGAGTTCATCGTTTAATTTTACGTAAGCTCCATATGGGAATGACTGTTTGGCTAACTCTCTTAGTTGTTCGAAACTCATGTTTTCCATCATCGAGAAGAAAGGATGATTTAATAGATCAGCAAGTAACGTTTCAGCGAGTAATTTTCCATGCGGATGGTTAATGACATTGGCGATAGAATCTTTCACTGACAAATACGCAGGATTGATGGTCAGTGGTTTCTCTTGTTCGGTGATGTCATCAAACCAATTCTTCGGGACGTTTAGATTAAATACACCTTTATCTTTTTCTTCTTCTGGCATTTCATAAGATGGATTCTTATGATCGGTTAGGATAAATGTTGTTTCATCAAGAAGATGATTTGCCGATGCTTTAACATGATTTTCCCCTGCGTTTAAGCTCACTTGGAAACGATGTATCACACCATTAACATCTACTTCTTTGACATTCTTTCCATTGACTTCAAGTGTGACATGTTCAAGATTGCTGTACACCTTCACTTCAATGTCTTTTTGGTTACGTTCTTTAAAACGTTTAGAACAGATGTGTAACACGTCTTCTTTAGACCATCGTGCTTTGTAGTAATAGAATGCATCTTTTTTAATGGTTCGATCGAAGGTGACCAATCCTTTATTGTTCATTCCTTTGGATCCACCTTCATCTCTGAAATCCGCTGCAAATGCAAACATATTCCAAACATAAGTGCCCCAGATATAGGGTGTGTCAGAAAGGATCTGATATGCTTTTTCATGCCATAGTGCATGATACTCTTCACTGTAATCTTTGACTTTTGGTGTTTCTGTGTGATAGGTGTGGATCCCTTCGACCCCATATTCACTTAAGCATAGTGGTCGAGTAGGGTTGACTTGACGATAATGATTTAACCAAGTAGTAAAATCTTCTACTTGACCGCCGTACCATCCAAAATAATGATTATACCCCATGACATCAGATAAAGTTACTTGAACATCATCGATGGGCAACATGGAGACATTGGCCATGGTAGTGACACGCGTTGGATCGAGTTGCTTCGCTCTTTCATTTAACATCACCAAGATGTTATCGAGATTATTCTTCTTACCTCCAATCGTAATTTCATTGGAGATACCCCACATGATAATCGATGAATGGTTGTAATTTTGAATGATAAGCTCTTCAAGTTGTTCTAAAGCATTGGTGCCTTGGTGATCTGTTTTGGATGTCATTGAAATATAGGGTATTTCGGCCCAAATGACAAATCCTTCTTGATCACAAAGTGTATAGAAATAATCTGCATGTTGGTAATGCGCAAGACGAATGGAGTTCGCACCGATTTCTTTGATCAATTGAATGTCTTCTTCATGCATTGAATCAGTTAATGCATTGCCGATATCTTTTCTGTCTTGATGTCGTGAGACGCCATTAAGTCTTGTCTTTATACCATTGAGGTAGAAAGATTCATGGTCGAATGTGAAATAGCGAAGCCCGGTTGGAATTGATCTATGATCAAGTAACGTCGATCCTTGGTAGAGTTCGACTTCCACGGTATATAAGTAAGGATCATCGATGCTTTGCCATAAGTGGGGTTGATTCACTTCAAGATGTAGTTGATGATGTTTTTGGTTTGACTCAATAAATTTTTGTCCACTAGAGACCACATGTCCTTCTCGATCTTTGATTTTTGTGGTTAATAAGAGTGTCTGTTGATCATCAGATGATTGATTCAAATAGATATCCAATGTAAGAAGAGCTTGTTCCTTAGTCACACGTTCTTGCGAGACATAGACACCTTGTCCACCTTTATAGAGGAGGTCGAATGCATACTCGCTCGTTTCAATTAAAGAGACTGAACGATAGATCCCCCCATAAAAAGTAAAATCAGCAGCTAATGGGTAAACATCTTCATGATGTGTGTTATCAACGTAAACAATGAGTTGATTGTTCTCTTTTTTTAAGAGGTTTGTGATATCAAATCGAAAGGTTGAATAACCTCCACGGTGTGTCCCAAGTTCCACTCCATTCAAGACGACAGTAGCAATGCTATTGACTCCTTCAAATTCGAGTAATGTTCGTGAGAGTTTAGGCTCAAAATCAAATGTTTTTACATAGGTTGAAATCGTTCTTAGATAATCATTTCCTCCATCCTGACCATCGATGTTATTCCATGTGTGCGGTAAATCGATCGCTTTTAATGTTGAAAGATCGTCGGATGGTATCCATTTTTCTTTGACAAATTTCCATCCCTTGTTCAATGCATGTTTGTTCATAATGACACTCCTTTCACTATCATGATACCTTTATATGTAAATGTTTTCATCCTTATTTTTGATGTATATTTATATATTTTTGATATAATTATCCTATATGAGTCAATAAAGGAGATCACGATGGAATCCATAGATCAAATAATCAATCATCTACATCAGTGGTTAAAAATTGGCATAAGAATCTATCTGAAAGGTCAGCTCGTCAAAAATTATCTCGATGAGATGATGCCTAATATTTTACTTTCTTGGTATGATCAAATGATCTCAACGTTGCTAAATACGAAATCCATCCATAAAGAAACGATTATGGTTCACTATGAAGATCGATATAATCTTTCAGGTGCAATGATTATCTTCCAAGATTATCAACTCATTATCGGACCTTATCTCGATGGGGATTATCCCGTGGACTCTCTTAACCAGCTAAAAAAGGATCTTAAAGCGAACTCGAAGGAATCACTTATTCTATCTTCCTTTTTTGATCATATGTGCATCCTAAATCCTAATGATCTCAGGTTTATCTATGCCATACTTATTCAACATCCCAATTATGAACAAGACCTATCCATTCGAATGATTCGGCAAAAAAAGAAAAAAGTGTCCGATGAACACATCGTTTCTAATGATGAGGATGAACTCAAAATTGTTGAGCATAATTATGCGATTGAAAACGAATTGATGCAAGCGATCAAACAAGGTGATCTCATAGAAATTAACCGTGTCATTAAAGTTTCTCGTGAAGTAAGAATCCCTGAACGTGTTCCACGTGATTCATTACGAAATCAAAAAAACAGTTTGATCATTCTTAATACACTCGCGACACGCAAAGCGATCGAGGGCGGACTTGATCATCTTCACGCTCATCGCTTATCAACCATGCATGGAATCATGATTGAACAGATGAAGAGCAGTTTAGATATTGAGCGAATGACACGAGATATTATCGTTCACTTTGCTGAAGCGGTTCATGAATTTAACTCAAAACTACTACCACCACTCATCAAAAATGTTGTGCTCTATGTCCATCGTCACATCGGTGATGAAATTAAACTTGAAGATCTTGCAAAAATCAACTTTGTGAGCATTGAACACTTATCACGTATGTTTAAAAAAGTTATGGGTGTCAATTTTCACGAGTGGTTGATTCATATGAAAATGGTTGAGGCTAAAAAACTAATCGAGCAAAACGAATTACCCATGATAGATATTGCCAGCATGCTCGGTTTCTCCTCGGGTTCACACTTCTCAACACTGTTTAAAAAGCACACAGGTTATTCACCAAAACAGTATCAACAAGTTAATCTCCAATAAAAAAGTGGACCCACGTCCACTTTATTTATTATAATTCACCAAAACCACTTTCAACTAACTGTACGAGGGCTTCAACAGCTTTTTCTTCATCGACACCCTCTGCAGAGATTTCGATGGTTGTATCTCGTTTAATCCCTAATGAGAGTACAAAGATAATCGATTTCGCATTGGCTACTTTGTTAGGCTGGTCGACTTTAAATACTTTAATGTTTGAGTTAAACTTGGATGCTAAATTCACAAAGTCAGAACCTGGGCGTGCGTGAAGACCTGATGGGTTTTTTACGAGTACTTGACGTTTAATCATAGTTAATCCTCCAATTTAAGTACGGATTGAACGTATTCAATCACGTCTTTTTCTTTTGTTAAATTCAAGATATGATGTGCTGCCTGACTGAACTCAACCATATCATGTGAGGTGATAATCTTTTTAATCTTCGCTACTGATGATTTTGCCATCGAGATTTTGCGCATACCTAATCCTAAGAGGATAGGTGCTGCGATGGGGTCTCCACCGAGTTCACCACATACTGAAATGGGCTTATGCTCTTTGTTAAATGCATCAATCGCCATCTTGATAATACGAAACATCGCGGGTGAATAACTTTGATAATAGGATGAAACCAAAGGATTTAAACGATCAACAGCCGTTAAGTATTGACATAAATCATTGGTTCCGATACTAGCGAAATCAACCATCTTCGCCACATGATCTGCAATCAAGATGAGAGAAGGAATTTCAATCATGACACCCACTTTGACATCTTTGCTATAAGGGATGTTTTCTACATCTAGGGATGTTTTCGCTTGATTGACTGCATGGTGAATCTTTTCAATGTCATCGATAGATCCCACCATGGGAAACATGAGCCAAAGGTTACCATTGACCGAAGCGCGAAGTGCTGCACGAAGCTGTGTATGTAAAATATCGGGATGTTCAAAACACAAGCGAATGGCGCGACATCCTAAGAAAGGATTATCTTCTTTAGGTAAGGATAGATAGGATAACTCTTTATCGCCACCAATATCTAAGGTGCGAAGAATAACAGGCTTTTCACCAAATGCTTTGAGGGCTTTCGCATATACCTGATATTGTTCATCCTCGGTTGGTAAATGATCGTTTTCCATGTAGAGAAACTCGGATCTAAATAGACCAACACCATCCACATAAGGTACATAGGATAACTCTTCATCACTCGCTGAGCCAATGTTTAATGTCACTTCCACTTTGATGTTATCTTTTGTGATCGGTTTAAGTGGGAGATATGTTTTTAATAAGGCTTGTTTTTCTTTGTATTCTTTACGCTTAATCTGATATTCATCAATGAGTTTTTGATCAGGATCGACAATGAGTTCACCTTTAATCGCATCCGCGATGAGGGGAGTTCCGTGTTTGATCTTTTTCATCACACCATCGATACCTAAGATTGCGGGAATTTCATAACTTTTCGCGATGATGGCTGTATGTGAAGTGACCCCACCAATCTCAGTAATCAAAGC
>JBBIMC010000083.1:6040-6299 GCA_037444605.1 Mycoplasmatota bacterium
ACATATTTACGGTCTAAAGTAGCTGTATCGGATGGATAGAGGTCATCAGCAATAATCACAGAAGGTTCAGATAACCGCGATAGATTGGTTTCAGGAAGTCCTTCTTCGATACGAAGCACACGATTTTTAACATCCTTTAAGTCCGCGACACGTTCTTTAATTAAGTCATCTTCGACTTGAGAGATGATCTCGATAAACATATCGAATGCTTCATGAACTGCATATGCAATCGAAAAACGTTCTTGTTTAATATATTGTT
>JBBIMC010000084.1:0-2553 GCA_037444605.1 Mycoplasmatota bacterium
ACAAACCATGGCAAAATTAACAAAAGCAGCATTTATTGAAGCATTAAAAGAAATGACATTATTAGAAATCAAGGAACTCGTTGATGGATTAAAAGAAGAATTCGGTATTGATCCAACTGCAGTCTCCGCAGCTCCAGCCGCAGCAGCAGCTGCAGTTGTTGAAGAACAAACAGAATTTAACGTTGTCCTCAAGACATTTGGTACCAACAAGATCGCAGTCATCAAAGTGGTTCGCGAAATTACCGGTTTAGGATTAGCAGATGCGAAGACCTTAACTGAAACTCCAAATGCACTTATCAAGGAAAAGATTAAGAAGGAAGACGCAGAAACCATTAAGAAGTCTTTAGAAGACGCTGGTGCAACTGTTGAAGTTAAATAACTTCTAATTCAAGCGAAGGATTAACCTGAGAATTGCTCTCGGGTTTTTTCGCTGTTAAACGGGGGACCCATGAGTCATTATTATACGAATGATCCCACCTTAGATCACGATGTAAAAACCTTTGATGTGGCCATCAAAGGTCTTTCACTTCGATTTTATACCGATCGAGGGGTTTTCTCGAAAGATGGACTTGATTATGGAACTCGCGTTCTTCTCGAATCCATCGAGTTAAACTCTACTGTAACATCGGTGATTGATATGGGGTGTGGTTATGGTCCTGTGGCCATATATCTGGCAAAAAAGTATCCACATGCAACGATCAAAGGGTATGACATTAACGAACGTGCCCTTGATTTAGCACGTAAAAATGCCCATCTTAATGAGGTCGATCATATCCATTTTGAACCTGCTTATTTATTTGAGAAGGTTCAACAACCGGTCGATGTCATTGTGACAAATCCTCCCATCAGAGCAGGAAAACAGACCATTTTCAAGCTCTATGAGGATGCATATCAATACTTAAATCCTGAGGGTTTGCTCTATTTGGTCATTCAAAAAAAGCAGGGAGCACCATCAACCATGGAGAAACTGAAGACCTTATTTCCTTCGGTTGAAATGATCGAAAGAAATAAGGGATATTGGGTTCTTTTAGCCAAAAAATCAAAAATTGATTGACTATTGCAACACAATATGATAATATTGTAAAATGCATAATGTTGTTTTCTTTTCATTTTTTATTATATAAAAACGCGATTTCCAAAGACGATAGGAGTGTGGATTATGGGATATCGAAGCGTCAAATACGGCAAAAAAGCAGAGCGCAGAAATTTTTCTAGAATGCGTTATGACGTGGATTTGCCCGACTTGATCGAGATTCAAACAAAATCATTCAAATGGTTTATCGATCATGGCATTAGGGAGTTGCTTGAAGACATTTCACCGATTGAAGGACACAACGGTGATTTGAAGTTGTATTTTGAGGAACATTTTTTGTCAGAACCCAAATATGACATCACGCAATCAAAATTGAGAGACGTCAATTACGCGAAACAATTATCTGCTCGTGTCAAGCTTGAAAATGCCGTGACTGGCGAAGTCCGTGAAAACGTCGTACTGATGTGCGAAATTCCCTACATGACACCGTCGGGAACTTTTGTCATTAACGGCGCTGAACGCGTAGTCGTTTCACAGATTATTCGTTCTGCGGGTGCTTATTTCACGAGTGAACTCGATAAGAAGCTCAATCAAGTGAAGTATATGGCTCAAGTCATTCCAACCCGTGGGGCATGGATTGAATATGAATTAGGATCGAAAAATATTCTTTATGCTAAGCTAGACCGCTCAAAGAAGGTCCCGATGACCACGATGATGCGTGCTTTAGGGTTAGGCAAGAAGAAAGACATATTAGAAGTGTTTGGTAAGTCTTTATACTTAGAAGCAACCTTCGAAAAAGATGAAACCAAAAATAGCGATGAAGCGATCGTTGATCTATACTCTAAGCTCAGACAGGGCGAAAAAGTTCCTGCTGATGCCGCAAGAGAATTTATCAGAATGCGTCTTTTTGAAAGAAGACGTTACGATTTAGCCGCTGTGGGTCGTTACAAGTTCAATAAGAAGCTTGATGTTTTAGGCCGCATTTTAGGACAATATACAGCAACCGATATCATCGACCCTGAAACTGGAGAAGTCATTGTTCCTGAAAAGACCAAGATCACCAAAGACGTCATCAAAGTCTTAAGAGACAAGCGTCATGCACTTCGCAAGGAAATCATTCCAAAGGAAGAATCTTTACAGAATGAAACCCCTGATGAAATTTTGGCAACACGTCTTCCTGATGGTGGCGAAACCTTATACACTAAAGAAAATATTATTAATCTAAGAACCGGTGAAATCATCGTTTCTAAGAATACTGAAGTGACCGATGAAGTCATCGCTGTTTTAAGACGTTCGCGTCAAGCATTAGATGAAAAAGTCATCAAATACTTCTTGACTGGTGATGTCTATCAAAGAGAAAGAGAACGCGAAGGCGTAATCGTCGAAATGATCGAAGTCACGGTTAAAGATAAAGAAACCGAAAAGATCAATACCGTCAAAGTTATCGGTAGCGATCAAAGAGAAACCAAAGAATACATCACGCTTTCTGACATCGTGGCATCCATGTCTTATTACTTAAA
>JBBIMC010000084.1:2653-5111 GCA_037444605.1 Mycoplasmatota bacterium
CCAAAGAATACATCACGCTTTCTGACATCGTGGCATCCATGTCTTATTACTTAAACCTTTATGAAGGTTTGGGACACATCGATGACATCGACCATTTAGGAAATCGTCGTCTTCGTTTAATTGGCGAACTCTTAAAGAACCAATTTAGAATTGGTTTGGCACGTGCTGAAAAGAACATTAAAGATAAGATGTCAACCACGACATTCGCGGACGCAACCCCATCCAACATCATCAACATGACGCCACTCGCGGGTGCGATTAAGACATTCTTTGGAAGTTCTCAATTATCGCAGTTCATGGATCAGATTAATCCGCTTGCTGAACTTACCCAAAAACGTAGAGTCTCTGCGCTTGGTACCGGTGGTTTAGCGCGTGACCGTGCTGGCGTTGAAGTGCGTGACGTACACAACTCGCACTATGGTCGTATCTGCCCGATTGAAACCCCTGAAGGTCCTTCTATTGGTCTTATTTCTTCGCTTGCTACCTATGCGAAGGTCGACCAATATGGCTTTATCCAAACCCCTTACCTCGTGGTTAACCGCGAAGATGGTAAACACTATGTCACCAATCAATTTGAATACTTAACAGCAGATGAAGAATACGATGAAGTTATCGCCTCTGCTGCAACTGAACTTTCTGAATCTGGTGAAATCATGGCTGAACGCGTGATCGGACGCTATCGTGGGGAAACCTCGATGTTCGATCCTGAAGATGTCACCTACATGGACGTTTCACCAAAACAGATCGTGTCTGTCGCGACATCAACAATTCCCTTCTTGGAACACGATGACGCCTCCCGTGCCCTCATGGGTGCGAACATGCAGCGCCAAGCCGTTCCTCTATTAAAGCCTGAAGAACCAATCGTAGGTACTGGGATTGAATTCCGTGCTGCGAAAGATTCAGGGGCTGTCATCGTATCTAGTGTTTCAGGGTATGTTACATACGCAGATGCACTTAAGGTCATTGTCACTGCGAAGCCAGAACATAAACTCATGGTTGGCAACAACGTTCTCTATGATCCTGAAAAACCCTTTACGTATGAAACCGCGAAGGTCTTAAAAGATTATGGTATGGGCGATAGCGAAACCTTTGAACTCATCCGTTTCTTCAGATCAAACCAAGACACATGTATCCTGCAACATCCGATTGTTCAAGTGGGTGAATGGGTGGATGCTGGCGATGTCTTAGCCGATGGTCCATCGACACATAATGGTGAGCTCGCACTCGGACGTAACGTCACCGTGGCATTCATGACATGGGAAGGTTACAACTATGAAGATGCCATCATCTTGTCTGAAGATCTCGTTAAAGAAGACGTGTATACATCGATTCATATCGATGAATACGAAATCGAAACCAGAGAACTCAAAACAGGATCTGGTCGTGAAGAAATTACCCGCGAAGTTCCGAATGCCGGAATGGATGCGTTAAAGAATTTAGATGAACGTGGGATCATTATTCCAGGTTCTGAAGTCAAAGAAGGCGACATTTTGGTTGGTAAGATTACCCCTAAAGGTGTCTTTGAACCCAGTCCTTCTGAAAAATTGATTCACGCCGTCATTGGTGAAAAATCAAGAGAATACCGCGACTCATCGCTCCGTGTTCCTCATGGTGGTGGTGGGGTCGTTCAATCGATTCAATACTTCTCTAAGAAGAATGGTGATACACTCCCCAGTGGTGTCAATGAATCGATTCGTGTCTATGTTGCGAAGAAGCGTAAGATCTCCGAAGGGGATAAGATGGCAGGTCGTCACGGAAATAAAGGGGTTATCTCAAAGATTCTCCCCAGAGAAGATATGCCATACATGGCAGATGGTACTCCCGTTGACATCATGCTTAATCCACTTGGGGTTCCTTCACGTATGAATATTGGTCAGATTTTGGAAATCCATTTAGGTTTAGCCGCGAAAAGACTTAATGTCAAAGTTGCGACGCCTGTTTTTGATGGCGTCTCCGATGAAGATTTAAAGAGCATCCTTGCCGAAGCTGGCATTGAACCCGATGGAAAGACCGTTCTTTATGATGGTCGTACCGGTGAACCTTATGAAAACCGCATCTCTGTGGGTGTCATGTACATGATTAAATTATCCCACATGGTCGATGACAAACTTCATGCACGTTCTGTGGGTCCATACACACTTGTCACACAACAACCCATGGGTGGTAAAGCACAAAATGGTGGTCAGCGTTTCGGGGAAATGGAAGTTTGGGCACTCTATGCTTATGGTGCTGCACATACCCTGCAAGAAATGCTTACCGTCAAATCGGATGATATGCTCGGACGTAATAAGGTCTATAGTGCCATCACGCACGATAAACCCATTCCATCAGCAAGTATTCCTGAATCTTTCAGAGTTTTGACACGTGAACTTCAAGCGCTAGGTCTTTATGTCGAATTGATCGATGCGAATACGGGTGAGAATGAAGCCCAAAAATCGCTTGTCGATAACAGTTCTTC
>JBBIMC010000084.1:5159-6266 GCA_037444605.1 Mycoplasmatota bacterium
AACACTCCACGTTGAATCGCTCAAACTTTCCGAAGATGCGTTAAAGCAGCTCAAACTTTCGGGAATCGATCAGCTTGAAGACTTTAATACGTTTAACTTAAAAGAACTCAATATGCTTCTTGGCTCAAGTTTTGAAGAAATCAAATCGATTCTTCGTCGTTATCAACTCCCAAGAAGTTTAGAGAACTTAAATTTAAGCGATGAAACGATCGAGATTTTGCAAAACGCGAACGTTCAAGATTTAAAAGAATTGCTTGAATTTGATCGTCACGCACTCTATCATCTCTTTGAAGATGATGCACTCCTTCGTCAAGAAATCAATCAACTCTTAGAACTTTATGGGTTCGATGCGCTTAAAGAACACGCACATCACGAAGTGGTTGAAGATGAATTATTCGAAGAAGAAAAAGAAGAAATCGATCTTGATGAACGTATTCATCGCCATGTACAACCCATCCGTAAAGGTTATGGGTCTCGTACATTCTCCCATTTAAAGATTCGTTTAGCATCACCTGATGAAATCAGACAATGGTCATATGGTGAAGTGAAGACGCATGAAACGATTAACTATCGTACCTCAAAACCTGAAGAAGGCGGTCTTTTCTGTGAACGTATTTTCGGACCCACTCGCGATTATCAATGTGCATGTGGTAAGAAACAGTCCGGAAACAAAGGCCAAATCTGTCAGAAGTGCGGGATTGAAATCACCGAATCCAAAGTGCGCAGAGAACGCATGGGTCATATCGAACTCGAAGCGCCAGTCGTTCATACATGGTACTTAAAGAACTCTCCTTCTAGACTCGCAATTTTGCTTGGTATTAAAGCTAAAGCTTTAGAAGAAGTCGTGTATCATGCTGCCTATATCGTCACCGATCCAGGGACTGCACCTCTTGCGAAAAAGCAAATCTTAACTGAACAAGATTATTCAGCATTATCCGAAGAATATGGTAGCCGCTTTGTAGCCCTCACCGGTGCAGAAGCTGTCAAGAAACTCCTTCAAGAACTCGATCTCGATAAAGAAGTCAAGAGCTTACGCAAGAAGTTAAAGACATCCTCTAAACAAAAGCGCGATCGTATTATCAAGCGTTTAGAAGTCGTTGAAGCGTT
>JBBIMC010000085.1:0-6231 GCA_037444605.1 Mycoplasmatota bacterium
AATACATCTACATAATCATTTAGCAAATCGTGATTCGCAATAATGATCAATACTTTAATTTGAGAATCATCTTCAAAAATCTTGTAATGTGCCGTGATAGGATTTTCAAAGGGAAGGTGGATCGTCTTACCAATTTGCTCTAAAATATATTGGTCAATTGCCTTCTTATCCAAATCTTCTTTTGGGATAACCAAATCACGCATTAATACATTTTGATCGTGAAGGATGTAGTTGATCATCTTTGGTTTAACTTTATGTTGCTTGAACAAATATTGGAGTTTCTTGAAGAATAATTCGGGTTCAACGATATTGCCATTATCTAAAATCCCGGGCTCTAAATCGACATGACCGGATTTAAAAGATTCAATAGCATCTGGTTGCGCAACATAAAATCCGATGCGATGATCAGTAATGAATAAGTTCAATTCTTTCTTTTTGCCAAACATTGAATCACATCCTTATCCAAGAGAGATAACCGTTGATAAGCCATTCTCCATAGTAATACGCAAGATAGACACCCATGGCTATGAAAGGTACCAATGGAATATATGCTTGTTCTTTTTTCTTAATCACACTATAAATTAAACCAAAGATTGATCCCATAAATAGTGATAGAAACGACAACACTGGTGTAAGCAACCAACCGATAAAGATATAGAGTTTGATATCTCCGCCACCAAGGGCTTCCTTCTTCGTAACTTTTTGGTAGATGAATGCTAATAAATAAAGGAAGCTAAATATTGAAGCACTGGAAACCAAATGAATTAACCATGACCCTTGAATAACTCTGATAATAATCAAGGGAACGAGTCCAATCATCCAAATTCGATCAATAACAATTTGGTAGCGTATATCGGCGATGGTTTCAATCATGAGCACAGAAATCATGATTACTGAAATCCAAAAAGGTAAAGTAAATCCATCCAAAAGATAAGCTATCGAGAATAGTAGACCTCCAAGCAATTCAATCAAAGGGTGATAATAGGGAATTGGAGTGTGACATGTCGAACACTTTCCTCGATTAATAATGAATCCCAAAACAGGAATGACATCCACAATTTTAAGTTGTTTCTTACAGTGTTCACAATGACTTCGACCTAATAATGTTTCCCCTTTAGGTATTCGAGTCGCTACGACATCGAAAAATGATAAGAAGATCATTCCATAAAGGAAAACTATGATTGCGATAAGTGCCGTCATGATATCATACCTCTTATCTTTATTATAACGTAAATATCTGTGTTTGAGTTATCTGGGATATTATTCTAAAAAAAGAGGTCTCCCATGGAAACCTCTAATCGTCATTTCAGGTCAATTATTCGATTACGTTACCTGAAGCATCCAAGGTATAACCATTAATATTGATTGTATCATCATCAGCTTCAATGGTTATTGGTGATCCATCAGTAAATGTAACAGCATCATCAAATGGATTTGCTGATAAATATCCTTCGGAGACTAAAACAGCTGCGGTTACTGTCGTTTCAGTTTCATCCACAAAATATAATCTTGCAGCTTCCATTGCATTATCAAACTCAGCTTCTGCGGCATTTACTCTTTGTCTTTCAATCAAACCACCAATGGTTGGAACGGCAATGGCAGCAATGATTCCTAAAATAACAATGACTGCTAATAATTCTACAAGTGTAACACCTTTTTTGTTACGTAATGTTTTTAACATAGAATATCTCCTTTTCATCATAAATTTTTCATATTTATGTCTTAATCATACCATAAGTTTCATTTGATGCAATCGCCACCCAGTCATTTTTAAGAAATTCTTAATAACTTAGATTTGACTACCAAGCGATAACATCGGCATCATCAATGCAAGAATCATTAAGCCGACAATACCATAAACAACGATTAATAGGATTGGTTGAATGGCTCCTCTAATCTGCTCAACTCTCAAATCAGCAACCCCATTATAATAAGTAGATAGATTTTCCATCAATTTTGGAATATCACCACTTCTCTCACCGGTAGCAATCATTTTCCCCATGATCGCATCAATATAGGGGCTTTCTTCAAACGATTTACTAAAGGGTTTCCCATCTTCAATATAAAGTAATGTTTTGGTCATTAAATCCTTGTAAATCACATTTTTAATGACATTTCGTGTCGTATTGAGAGCATGGATCGAATTGATTCCTCTGCCCATCATCTGTGATAATGAATTGGCAATTAATATTTGATTATTCATCTGAAGAAGTTGTCCAAAAATTGGTGCTTTTAGCATAAGTGCTGTTAATCCATAGTGAACTTTGGGTACATAGCGATTCAATAAATAGATCGTGATTGTTACTAAAAAAACGGTGAAAAAAATAGGGACTGCGTAATTCTTGGTAAATTCACCTGCATTCAAGAAAAATTGTGTCACTGCAGGCAACTCAGCACCTTCAAAAGATGCGTATAAATCGGTAATGTTTGGAAAAACAAAGATGAGCATCCCTGCAGAGATAATGAGTGCTAATAATAGATACACCACGGGCATTCTAACAGCTGATTTAATCTTGGAGATGATCTTCATTTGATTTTCATAATAAACAGACATTCGAAGGATTGTATCAGGTAAATCACCAGACACTTCGCCCACTTCAATCATTTGGCATAAAAGATTGGGGAATTCTTTGGGTCGCTGATTAAGAGCCCTGGAAAATGAATACCCATTATAAAGCTGTTGATAGAGTTCAAAATATAACTTTCTAAGCAAACGATTTTCTTGCTGCAGACTTAATAATTCTAGCGCGGGTAGAATCTTGACTCCCGCTTTCAATAATGATCCCAGCTGTTTAAGGAAGAAAACCAATTGTTTAGGTTTAAGCATGCTTCCAAAACTGATTTGATCGAGTTTAGAGAGTAAACTTCGATATTCAGTCAATCGGATAATCTCATAATTCTTTGTCTGTAAAAACTTTAGACAGACATTACGATTGAGTGCTTCAACTGTACCCCTAACAATCTTTTTATCTGCATTGTATGCGACATAGCGATAATTTCTTAATTCCATCTCATCCCCCCTATTCGCTAGCGACTTTCATGACTTCTTCGAGGGTGGTGATGCCTTGTCTAACTTTCAGTAGTCCTGCTTGGAAGAGAGTGAGCATGCCTTGACGGCGTGCTTCTTTTTCAAGCAAGTCGATGGTTGCGCGTTCAGCAATAAGTTTTTGTAAATTTGATTTGATGGGGAGAACTTCAAAAACACCCACACGTCCTGCATAGCCTTTATAATTACATGAGGGGCATCCTTTAGCACGCTTTACTTTATCAATATCCAACGCATAGCGTTTGAAGATGGCTACTTCTGCGGGGTTAGGATCATCATCATAACTGCACTGAGTGCATAATCTTCTCACGAGTCTTTGTGAAACAACACCTGTTAGAGAAGATGCTAACAAGAAGGGTTCAACATTCATATCAAGTAAACGAACAATCGTTTTGACTGCATCATTCGTGTGAATCGTGGACAAGACTAAGTGACCCGTCAGTGAAGCACGAATAGAAATTTCAGCGGTCTCAACGTCACGAATTTCACCAATCATAATAATGTTAGGGTCTTGTCTCAAAATGGATCTCAAGGCGTTCGCGAAGGTCAGATGTACATCCGGGTGAACTTGTACTTGATTAATGCCAGTGACTTTGATTTCTACCGGATCTTCAACCGTGACAATATTGACATCCTGTCTATTGAGTTCATGTAGACATGCGTATAACGTTGTCGTTTTACCGGATCCAGTAGGTCCACTGACTAAAACAATACCATTCGGTTGTGCAATCATATCTCTAATGACGCGTTCATCTTTTTCATCGAGACCTAAAGATTTAATCCGAGACATTTGTCCAGATAGATCTAATATACGCATCACCACTTTTTCACCACGAACAGTTGGAAGTGTCGAAATACGCAAATCGATCGATTTTTGCTGTATAAATGTCTGAATTCGTCCGTCTTGAGGAATTCTTGTTTCGGTGATGTCCATGTTTGCCATGACCTTAATACGTGAGATCATTTGATTAAGGATTTTAATGGGGAACTCCCGTACAACCTCCAAAATTCCGTCAACACGATAACGGACAAGAATCTTATCGTCCATGGGATCGATATGGATATCAGATGCTCTTTGAAACACTGCAGAGGCCAAAATTTGATTGACAAGTTTGACCATCGGTGTATCATCATATTCATCTTCGAGATCTTCTTCTTGTTCGGTAATAATGCTCTGTTTGACGCCTAAAGCTTCGAGTGTTCGTGTAAATCCATAATATTTTTCAATCTGAGTAATAATATCATTTTTGGGTGAAGAAAAGGCTTTGGGTCGATAGCCCGTTAGGGCACGAAGCTCTTCAAATGCTTCAAAATCAAGTGGATCCGATGTGGCATAGAAAATTTTATTCCCTTCAAGTCTCAAGGGAATGAGTACATGACGACGACAAAAGGCTTCATCGACCATGCCCAGTGCTTTTTCATCGATGGTATAGTTAGCCAATGCTACACGTTTGACACCCGTTGAATCTTCCAAGGCATGAAGAATTTGTCCCTCTGATAAAACACCCAAACGGACAAATGTTTCACCTAGACGTTCATTTTTCTCTTGCTTTTTGAGTGCATCAGCGAGTACTTCTTTCGTGATGACGCCTTGTTCTAATAAGAGGTCCCCAATTCGCTTTAGTGCCATGATTATCCCTCTTTCTCTACAATATGTTGATGGATGATTTCATCAATGGGAAGATAATGTTCAATAAAAATCGTGATCGTTTGTGTATCACCTTGGTAAGGGGTAATCGTTCTTACCGTTTCATAAATCGCACCATTCACTCCCTGTTGAATGATCACTTGATAGATAAATTCTGTCGCCGTTTCGGTGATGATTACACCCGGAGTCAGTGCATCGATGGTCTCATCATCATAGATAATGGTTTGATAGGAAATGACTTCACTAAGCTGTGTAGCGCTTGTATATTCAGTAATATAAGGATATCCGACCAACTCAAAGCGCAATGATGTATCCGAGATTTGTGAGATTTGAATTTTATAGTCACTCATGGATCCATTATAGAAGGATAGATCAAAATCATTCACTGCCAAAATTCTTACATTGTGTCCTTGGATTGCCCAACTCGGTAAATATTGGTAGATTTCAAAATTCAGTGACGTGAAATCCGAGTCATCAATAACGCTTAAAATGCCTGAAGCTACGATTGACAACTGTTCGTTACTCAGTGTGAGATCTGATAGAGCTTCCAATAAGGAAAACCGTGATGATTTAGGGATAATAATCTCAGAGACTGAAGCAACAATGTCATCAACATCATCCCCTGATATGTTTGATAACATCGAGGTACTCAATACATAATCCATCAAATCTGTGCCTATATAATCTACCAAGTCATAAGATTTGATTCGTGATAAAGTCATCACATCATTCATGACATCATCAAAGAAAGATTCCTCATCAAACGTATTCATGATGGTATCTCCCATGATCAATGTCACACTGTCAAGCCATAACGACTTTTCTGATTCAATCACATTGAATATCGCATGATTGTTTTGATTGGAAATGAGTGCATCGATGGTTTTTTCCATATCAAAAGCAAAAATGTCAAGATTAACCGGTATTTGGTAACCCTGATAGCGAATCGTATATTGTGCTTGATCTTGCCATGTTTGAATTCCTTGTGAAATGACTGTTTCTCTTTCATCAGCTGAACGGTTGCCCAAAAATATAAATCCAATACTCGTCTCATCAGCTTCTGCACCAATCTCTAAGGTAATCAACATCACAGAAGAAAAAATGACGACTAAACCAAAAAGGATAAGACTGATGACCCAGTATATATTCTTTTTGAATAATTTCAGATTAATTTTCATCAAATCCTCCTAGTTTTTTAGCCAATCTTGGGACTTGTGTACACAAAACTTCCATCCGATCCACCCTGTAATGATAGGGGTAGAGCATAATCGAAGAATTTATCGTAAATTGTCATGAGATTAAACGAATCAATCGTTAAGCCATCAAGATCAATATCATTAGCAATAATACCACCAGTGATTGCACCATCTTCGGCGGTAAAGTCATCACAGATAAAGAATCCATAACCGTTTAAATCGTAATCCGCGGTGATATCTTTTTCAGAAAACATAAAGGAGGGTCTTGTCGCGGTTCCTAAAATGAGTTCATTATCAATATTGATATTCTCATCCGAATAAAGGGTTCCCTCAAAGGTTGT
>JBBIMC010000086.1:0-6193 GCA_037444605.1 Mycoplasmatota bacterium
ATAAAAGACATCATTCCACTGCCATACAAAGGAGAATAACATCACGGTGATAATGGCACTCTTGGCATTCGGTAACATGACATTATAGAATGTTCTGAAAATACCACATCCATCGATCAGTGCCGCTTCTTCTAATTCCTTTGGCAAATTGCGGAACACTTGATTAAAGATAAAGATGAAAATTCCCGCTTTAATCCCCATACCCGTAAATGCTAAGATAAACAATGGCCAGAAAGTTGAAGTAAGGCCTAGATAATTAAAGATCATGAACATTGGCATGGCAATTGTTTGAGGTGGAACCACAATCGTAAAGACCACAAAGATAAATAGAATGGTCATCCCTTTAAAGCGAAGTCTTGCAAATGCATAACCCGCCAATGACGTCGTCATCAATGTGATGACCATGACACCTAAAGACATGATAAATGTATTTCTGAGGGCATTGAAATAATCAATGGCTGATGCCGCAATCTTAATGGTCTGCAAACTCACAGTCCGTGGAATCCAAACGACAAGCGGATCATTTAAATCTCTTAAATCACTAATGCTTGCCACAATCATCTGCAAAATTGGATAGATAACAATAAAACAGAGACCAAAGATGATGAATCCACGCAGAATAGCGAGTGACCAATGCTTTGTTTTATTCGCAACCGTAAACTTAAATGCAGAACTTGAGACATGCTTCTTCGTTTTTTCAAAGGAACCTCTCGCTTTATCGAGGGATTTTTTCAAAGACGTTTTAACGTTCGTCATCATAATAGAATGCCCCCTTATTCGCAAGATAAGTGAAGATGCCAAGCAATAACATGACCGCTAAGAAATAAATCCATGCCATGGCTGAAGAAACCCCATATTGTTGATTATCTTTTGTGGCAATGATCAACCGAGTCACTGGGCTCTTTAAGAATGAATCGACAATCGTAAAGACACCTACGGTGATGACGTGTGGGGATACCATAGGGATCGTAATCTTCCAGAAAGATTCGTAGGGCGTTGCTCCTTCGACTTTGGCTGCTTCATAAAGATGCGTTGGAATCGATTGTAATCCTGCGAGGAAGATCAATATCTGAACCCCAGCTAAGGAAATAATTCCAAAGATAGTATTGACAATGGAAACAAGGAAATCAACAATCTCTTTGGGAAAACCTGATTCGATGAGTAAACCATTAAGCTCGAAGTTTCCAAAAATACCCGCAGTATCTCCTTGCATAAGCGCTTGTAAATCGATGGCTTGTGATAAAGCAATCGTCACTGCTTCCGATGCCAAAATGACAGGTAAGAAAAACACGGCACGGGCAAACACATTACCCTTGAATTTTGTGTTGAGCATCGTCGCAATCAGTAAACTAAAAATTAAAATAACAGGCAAATTAATCAATGATTCAACCATGGAACTGATTAAAACACGTCGATACTCACTGTGAACATTCCAAGCATAGACGAAGTTATCAAATCCGACAAATTCAAAGAGAATACCAAGTTTATAGAATGTCGTACCGACAATGCCTTGCGTTTGAATGTATTGTGCTACTTCTGCAGCTGATGATGGTCCTAAGAAGTAAACATTAGATAAACTATAAATCACTGAATCAATCATGGAATAGAGGAAAATACCTACAAATCCAATCAACCAAGGCGCAAGAAAGAGTAGACCAAATAGCACTTTTTGTTGGTCATAGCGCAAAGGTTTTTTGAGTTTAAGCGTTAAAGCCTTCATGGGTATCCTCCTTCCTAATTGATGGTATACGTCAGATTATCATAGTCAATGGTAATGATTTGTCCATTGGCGTAGGTCACTTGGACAACATTCTGTGAAATCTTTACATGGTTCGTCAAATGGTTGTCGTGACCGATTAAGTCGTAGAGTTCTTGATACATGCTGATCATCTTATCTTCAATTAACTGAAATTCAGTCGAGAAGTATGTATTATAATCCGTATTGATCAGTTGTGATGTGTCTTCATATGAAACGGTAAACTTAAGTTGTGATCCAGTTTCAATGGCTTTAAGCAAATAATACTGATCGATGTGATCTTGATCCAAGTTAATCGATGGCATTGCATAGGGGATTTTACCTGCAATCGCGAGTTGATAAAACGGAATATCTGCATCTAATACGAGATAATTGGATGATATGAATGGTAAATCGATGATATGATCGGCAAAAGGTAATGCATATTGATTAGGATCAATCATCATCGTATCCGCTTTTTCAGCGAGGAGTGCCATCAACTCCATGACATAATCAACTGCTTCATATCGGTAAAGATGACTGTTTCTGTGGAAATCACTATAAATCTCCTGACTTAGACTACGTAAAGCTAATCCTTGAAGTTGATATTTGTCATAATCGTCTAAAAAGCCTTTAATATTGTCTTCAATCGCGGCTAATTTCAGTAGGTAATACGGATCCTTGGTGGTGATTGGCATGCGTGATGCGATATCATAAGGATAATATTCCATCAATGTTCCACCGACGATTCTGGCGACATTGGCATTACTATAGGAAGCTTTCTTATCATAGAGTTTGACAAAATCGACATCCATATAGAGAGGGTATCCCTCTTCTTCCATGAATGAAGAAAACATGGCTAAATCCTTTTTCGAGCCTAACGATTGATCAAGATCAATATGGTTGGGTCGCTCATGATGCATACCTTGGTTAAACCACCCCATATAATTGACAACAAAATGCTCTATTCCTGAATCTTTTAGTGATTCAATCATCTGTTTAGCTTGACGATACGTTGTCAAGGTTTCCACATGCTTATATGGGAAAAACAGGAAGTAATCGTCAAAATCATATGAACCTAAAATATCTAAATACAGGGACAAAGGTTGACTTGTTAGCATGTCAAGTTGATACTTCATACTTAAATAGTCCCCATAAACTTGAGCGAGTCCAGCATAATTAGCGTCTTCCTCGGCCGTGAAGTAATAGCGAATGGTAGGATGATAATCATAGGTATCATCATGCCAGATAGAAATCCCTGCTTGAGTTAAGTAATAAAGGCCTGAATCTTTAAGGGTAAATTCGGGGATAACTTTGTTGAAGCGATCGTTTTTCTTAGACACTTCTGCGGTAACCATGGCGTGTTCTGCTCCACCTTCGATGATCGCAAGCATCGCATTACTATCATGCTTTAACCCATAAATAGGTAAATTTGCTCCCTCATCTTCCAACGTTAATTGTGCTGGAATAAGGGTATGATCTTTGTCGTAAATATATGATGAATATGAACGCTGCTTAATCTTTCCATTGTTGAAGTTGATGAGCCCGCCTGACCCTTCAGGAACAATGATATAGCCATCTTTAGTTTCATTTGCTGCACCAAGATAAGGCAACAATTGAATTGAGACGATATCGTAAGGTTCTTTACTAATGATCTCATCGGTGATGATTTCAACCACAAGTGAATCTTCAGTGAGTCTTACTTCCATTGGAATGGTAAATTCTGGGTCTTTTATTTCGACCACATAACCATACATATCGTTATCAAATTGAACATCCTCTAATTGATATTCCTCAATATAAGCACCTAGTTCATCTTTTTTATTGCCATAGTTGCCAATTTCATAAAAGATTTCGAAAAGATAACTGACATCAGTTCCTACAAGATTAGAGGATGTGTTATCTCCCGTGACAAGCGCAAGGATATAAGTATTAGGATCATCATCCATCGGTTTATAGGCATTTCTTAAATAGCGATCGAGTTCTGTAAAATAAGATGGACTTTCGAATTCATAGGCCATAAATGGATTATAAACCAGTTCCAAAAACCGTTCTTTCGCAATTTTTGTTGGGAACCAATACCCTTTAGGTGTACGATCAGCCACCGTGTAAGTAACTCTAAACCCTTGCTCAACGGAATCTAGGTCAATCTCAAATTGCTTATTTTGAATCGAATATTCATAGTTCGTCAATAACTGTGTGGTGTCATCGGTTTCGCGATAACGAATCGCAAAGGTAGATTTTTGTAGGTTTTGATACGTTTTGGTTGCTCCTGGATCTGAGGTAAAAAAGTTGGATTGCCAGACATAATCATTACGCTTATCAACGACAGCAAAATGTGTATTATTATCATTCATGAATAACTTCAAAAAGTTGTTTTCAGCAATCACATCAGATCCGGTAACATTGCGTGTTGAATCGATAAAATCTGAAGTCATAATCGTTGATGTTGCTTGAACTTGATAACGATCCTCCAGATCAAGTGTTGCCGGTTGGTTAAGTATAAAATAGAGGCCAACGGATCCCAAGATAAGGACGATGATAATGATTTTCTTGATCATAGAATGTCCTCCTTATAACCTTAGTGTGATCTCTTTGATGATAGTTTCAACAAAGACAGCGATCTGTTGTGCTAACCCAAGGGCAAGCAAACCAATAAAAACAATGACTAGCATACTTAAAATACTTAAAAATACTGTCGATACGGCACGCAAAACAGAATATTCATGAATCGAGCGTATCCCCATAAAAATCATGATGATCGTTAAAATGA
Source organism: Mycoplasmatota bacterium (assembly GCA_037444605.1). Classification (GTDB taxonomy): domain Bacteria; phylum Bacillota_I; class Bacilli_A; order Acholeplasmatales; family Acholeplasmataceae; genus Peloplasma. Next base: position 4,509 of record JBBIMC010000086.1, read on the forward strand.
AGCCCACTGTCTCAATCCCGTAGTAGAAAAAGGCTTCATCAAGGGTAAAATAATTGCTCAAAAAGAGATTTGCAATGCGTAAAATCACTGATGGAAAAAATGCATAACCCACAACCATGTAGATTTCTTTAAACTTTCCTTTGCCATCCATTAGGGAAGTAATTGACCAATTCGCAACAACAAAAATTAAGTAAGGTAAAACAGCAACAATAATACTGCGGAACATTCTAAAGGTATTGGGATTCATCGTATTAAACAAGAAACCAGTGTAATTAAACTCTAAAATTCCCATAATACTGTGCAGGAAAAGATAGAATGTTGCTACCTTTAATAAGCCACGTGATTCATGCTTCATTTCATAGAAACCATCGATGGGATGGGTCAATATATACAAAGGAAACTTAATAAAATGCGCATAAAAGTACGAAAGACCACGTTTGATGACGCTTAATACGTCACGAAGTGTTTGATTGTTGATGGAAATACTTCGCATGATCTCACCTACTCTTTCTTTGTGATGTCTTTAATGATGGGGTACACTAGTAATCCTGCTAGTAGTAAACCGACGACGGTTCCCACAAGAGGGAAGTTCGCTTCAAATTGAATTTTGCGATATTCTTTATATGCTTTTGAGTAATTATCGCGATCTTGACCCAGCTGATATGCTTCCATGGCCATGTCATAATTGCGTTCACGATAATACGCATGACCGATGCCGATATATGCTAATGAATAGTTGGAATTCATCTCTAAGATGGTTTCCCATACATCCGATGCATCAATAGATTCTCCTTGATAAGTGAGCTTACTTGCCTCATTGATTAATGCACCAAATTCAGTCGGTTCAAACACCGTTAAAATCGTTCTAGTATCGGTAGAATCTGCAACAATCAGATTTTCTTGATCATATTTGATCGCGGTTGGGAAAATAAAGTTTCCTTCAAATTCTCCTTCAAATCCAGTGACGTAAGTCAAGTAACCTTCGTCGTTATATGTGAAAATCTTTTTATTTGAACGATCCAGTACACTATACATGCCATAATCATTGACTGTTATGGATGTGAGTCCGCTTCTGACCTGATTTGGCATTCTCACAACATCACCAATGGGATCCACATACCCATTTTTTCTTAAGACATCAATCCCTTTGGGGTTAATGCGCTGAATGGGGGCTGTTGAGGTTCCACTCGACGTCGCATAAATGAATCCTTCATCATCAATACTCATTGCATTGTATTCGACAGGTAAGAATAGTCTCACTCGAGAGAGTTGTTCTCGTGATAAAAGTGAACGCCATAAAAGATCAAGTGGGTCGACTTGAACAGGTTGAACACCGACAAACCTAGAGAATGAACCGTCTCTTTGGAGTTCAACAATACCATCGAAGGCACCTACAACGACGATATACATTCTTCCTGCACCGTCAACGACAATCTTATTTGGTTTAAAGACGGTCGCATTATAGGTCGGATTATCGGGTCGACCATAACGCGCAACGAAGGTTCCATCGTGTTCAATGACATAGATATAGCCGTTCGTTAAGTCATTTTCATCGGCAATATAAATATATTCTTCTGTGACATAGATACCTCTTGGCCGGACGAGCTGATAGGTTTGCACCAGGGTATCAGAATCATCATATTCATAGATATCTCGGATGATTTGTTCCACCTGGAAGTTTTTAT
>JBBIMC010000087.1:0-6169 GCA_037444605.1 Mycoplasmatota bacterium
CACACGTGAAACGGCAGATATGGTCCGCCAAGCTGTATTTAACATGCTTGGTGGATCCATTTTTGGTTCTGTTTTAGATCTTTTTGCGGGTTCTGGTGCTTATGGGCTTGAGGCGATTTCTCGTGGTGCAAATCAGGCAGTATTCATCGATAAAGATAAAGAAGCGATCAAGACGATTGAAAAGAATGCGAGTTTACTCAAATGTCAGTCTCAAGTGTCCATCCATTTCATGGACTATCAAACCTATTTAAAGACATTAACAGATGGTGTGATGTTTGATATCATTTTTTTAGATCCCCCTTATCAAATGGATGTCTATATGGATGTAATCGACGTTCTACATTCCCACTTAAATCCTGGAGGGATGATCGTCTGTGAATCCACCAAATCCTTGATCTTGCCTGAGACGATTCATGATCTCGATAAAATCAAAGAAAAGACGTACGGGATAAAGCGCATATCCATTTATCAATAAAAAAAGCTCAACTTGAGCTTATTTTATGATTTTCTCTTTAATAAATTCAGCATTACCCATCCGGTTTTCTTGAAACCAAAGGCGTTTAATATGATATTTTTCATAGCGATAGAGTTCTCCCTCATAGGGAAGGTGCTCTATTTTTGTTAAGGGCATGTCTTTCACATCGACTTTGTCTGAAGTGGCGACCCAATAGAGATAGTCGATCGATTGTTTGTTTTGATCGTTGACCATGATCGCTTCACCAATGCGATCCACGATGTAATTCTCATTGGTGAAAAAATCTTTGATGTCAATCGTCAAAGCTTTATTGATTTCATAGACATAACGATGTTCTTTTTCACGACCTATGAATAAAACGATGCGTTCACTCACTACTTTAGTTTCCCGAATCCATAACACAACACCTAAGATCACGAAAAGACCAGATAAGATAACAACCACATAACGCATAATGTCATTAATAAAGAAGTACCCTAGTAATCCCATGACAACACCACCAGTAATGACCATGAGTGCTGTTTGTAGTTTCGATCGTTTGGTAATCACTGCTGTTGAGAGGTTTTTGAGTTTGGTCTTTCGCTTTACTTTGAGCATCGGCAGCCCACCCGTCAAAGAAGAAAAGATCAAATACGCGAAAAATACAGGGCCGATATCAATCACACCAATCAAAATGATCAGTGAAGTGTTCTCAATATAAGGAATCATCGACACAAATTGATAAATGGTCGATAAAAAGATGATTCCTAGGAGTCCATAGGCGATCTTTTTCTTATAACCAAAGATGCTATAGACAAAATAGGTAAGAATAAAGTAGCTGACAGAACCGAGGACAAAATCAAAGAAATACTGCATGAAAAACCCCACCTTTTCGTCATATCTCCCTCATTATATTGAAAATGTGTGAATATGTCAAACTTGTTTATTTTTCCTTGTCTTTTCACTATAAATACTGTAAAATAAAAATTGCATGAGTGAGGTGGAAATTATGGTAAGTTTATTTTGGGTATGGTTCGTCTTAATCTTAGTAGGTGTCCTTCTCGTCGGTGGTGTGGTTGGTTTTTTCCTTGCCCGTCGCTGGTTCAAGAAGTACTTGGAAAAAAATCCACCTGTGAATGAAAAGATGATCCGTGAAATGATGCGTCAAATGGGCAGAACACCTTCTGAAAAGCAGGTTCGTCAAATTCTCGCATCGATGAATCAATACAAATAAGGTTAAGTGACATATCCAATAGGTTATGTCCTTTTTCTTAAAAAGAGGTGTTATGATGAATCAAGATGTGATGCATGACATTATCCATTATCTCAATGATTATGGTAGAGAAATCGATCAAGCGCGGATGCGTTATTTGGTATTAGGAGAAGGATTAGATGATATTTTTAAGTATCTGATGCGCTACCAAAATCCAGATGGAGGGTTTCATTCACTGGAACCTGATCTTTGGAGTCCGCATTCCAATGCGTTAGCCACATGGACAGCCATCAATATCTTAAGAGAGATTCCCTTTGATTCCTTAAGTCCCATGGTTTTAAAGTTATTCTATTATCTCGAAGAATCCTTTGATCAAACGACCAATCGTTGGAAGATGCTTGATCCAAGACATAACGATTATCCGCATGCTCCATGGTGGACATATCGTGAGGAAACCCCTTCATTTAATCCAAGCGCATCGATCGCTGGGTTCATTCTCAAATATTCAAATCCTTTAGGAAAAGCGTTTAAATACGCCAATAAAGTCGCCAGAGAAGCTATTGACTATATCAATGATACCGAAGGACCGATTGAACCCCACGAACTGAGATGTTTGATTGAAATGATGCAGGATGTCGCTGATCTATATGGCCATTATGCACCGTATAAGAAAGCGAAGAACAATATCATCCTTCACATTGATCAAGCATTAGAGAAAGACACGAGTCTTTGGTTTACTTCGTATTCGACAAAACCCACACAACTGATCTCGGGTCATCCAGCCTTAGGATCACAAATCTATTTTGATTTGCTGGTTGAAGAATTAAGTCTAGCGATCAAGAATCGCAATGAAAAAGGTGTTTGGTCCATCACATGGGACTGGAGTCAAGATTATCCTGAAGCATTTAAAGACGCTAAACGGCAATGGGAAGGCATCCAAGCACTCAATTACTTAAGGTGGATGATTCAGCTTGGCATGGTTGAAAAAGAATCTTAATAAAGAAAAAAGTTTGACCACGGTCAAACTTCTTTTTTTGCTTTAGGTTTGGGATTAAATCGATATTCTGTTCCTTCGCGAAGCCGTCGGTAGTTGGCTTTGTGTCTCACGAAGATAAGAATGGCAAGCAGTGTAACGATCACTAGATCCATAATTCGGGTTGCCAAGTTAAAGAGCGGATGCTCGAAGAAGACACGAACCACGAAGTAAACGAGAACAGCGGAGGCTGCAGACGTTGAAGAAAGGGATACGTAGCGAGTAATCGCGAAAATGATGAAGAATAGGACGATAACGCCTACTGCAACCCAAGGTTCAATGGCAAAGATCATACCTGCTGAGGTTGCCACAGCTTTTCCCCCTTTAAAATTAATATAGATGGGGAAAACGTGTCCTAAAACACCAGCTGCTCCATAGATGGATGCAATATTGATCTGATAATCACTGATTAAGTATAAATCGGGATTCCCGATAATAAAAACAAGAAGAATAACGGCTGCGCCTTTAAATGAATCAAAGATGAAAGCGAAAACCCCATAGCGAAAGCCTAAGACTCTTACTGCGTTGGTTGCACCTGTATTTTTAGAGCCGAATTGGCGAATATCGATGCCTTTAAAGACTTTACCGATAATGAGTCCGCTGGGGATGGAACCTAAGAAATACGAGAGAACCATGAGTAGAAAAATCCATACATATGTCATCAAATCACCTCATTACTTAATCATTATATCACGTTTGATAGTCTTGTCAAAAGGAAAAAGAAAACACCATCATTTGTTGTAGTTGACTATATTTTTTGATATAATATAAACACACATCAAGGGGAGTGATCATGTGAATCAAACAAACAAACAATACGATGAGAAATCGATACAAATCCTTGAAGGCTTAGAAGCTGTTAGAAAACGTCCAGGGATGTATATCGGTTCAACCGATCAACGTGGGTTGCATCATCTCGTCTGGGAAATTGTCGATAATGCTATCGACGAATCACTCTCTGGTTATGGGAATGAAATTACCGTGACGATTAAAGCTGATAATTCCATTGAAGTCTCTGATAATGGACGTGGTATGCCTTACAAAATGCATGCGTCTGGACGTCCAACAACCGAGATTATTTTTACTGTTTTACACGCTGGTGGTAAGTTTTCTGACCAAAGCGGATACAAAGTATCCGGTGGTCTCCACGGGGTTGGTTCCTCTGTGGTCAATGCATTATCCCAATTTTTAGAAGTCACCATTTATCGTGATGGGGGAATCTTTAGACAACGGTTCAGTGAAGGTGGGTCCATTATCTCTCCGATCGAACGGATCGGAGATACGAAGAAAACAGGAACAACCGTCTGGTTTAAACCGGATCCAAAGATTTTTTCGACCACGATTTTTCAATATGATTTAATCAAAGAACGCATCCGCGAATCCGCATTTTTGATCAAAGGATTAAAGATGAATTTAGTCGATCAGCGAAAATCTCAAAAGGAGTCTTTTCGCTACGATGAGGGTATTAAAGCCTACATTGAATTCTTAAATACTGGACGTCATTGTCACCATGATACGATGATGATGGAAGCCCCCTTTGTTTTATCAACGGGAAAGAAGAAAACAATCGAACTTGAGATCGCATTGCAATTCACGGATAGCTACCAAGAAAACATCCTCTCATTCGTCAATAATGTGCGCACCAAGGACGGGGGTACCCATGAAATTGGGTTTAAATCTGCACTCACACGTGCCATCAATGATTATGCGAGAAAATATACGTTAATTAAAGATAAAGATCCCAATTTAGATGGCGCAGATATCCGTGAAGGACTCACTGCAGTCATCTCTTTACGCATTCCTGAAGATGTTCTTGAATTTGAAGGACAGACCAAAGGAAAACTGGGAACCCCAGAGGCGAGAAATGCCACAGACTTTGTCGTCTATGACAAAATGTCTACTTATCTTGAAGAAAATCGCATCATCGCATCTCAGATTATCAATCGTGCACTCGCGGCACAACGTGCCAGAGATGCAGCAAGAAAAGCGAGAGATGAAGCGAGAAACGGTAAATCCAAGCAGAAGAAAGAAGTTTTGTTATCGGGTAAACTAACACCTGCTCAAGGTAAGGATAAGAATGTCAATGAACTCTTCTTGGTGGAAGGGGATTCTGCGGGTGGTTCTGCTAAGCAGGGTCGTAACCGCCGTTTCCAAGCGATTTTACCGCTTCGTGGTAAAGTCATTAACACAGAGAGAACAACCATTGATATCTTGTTAAAAAATGAAGAAATTTCGACCATTATCTATACCATTGGGGCTGATTTTGGTGCTGACTTCGATTTAAAAAAATGTAATTATAAAAAGGTCATCATCATGACCGATGCCGATACCGATGGAGCGCATATTCAGATTTTGCTGCTCACCTTTTTCTTCCGCTACATGCGTCCTTTAATCGAAGATGGACGCTTATACATCGCTCAACCCCCTCTTTACAAACTTACGAAGAAGAAAGGGAAGAAGGAAGAGATCTTTTATGCATGGAGTGATGAAGAGCTCAAAGGATTGATTGATGAGAGTCCTTATACCATTCAGCGTTACAAAGGTCTTGGCGAAATGAATGCGAGCCAACTTTGGGAAACCACCATGAACCCTGAATCTCGTGCACTTATTCAAGTGAAGATTGAAGATTTAGGGGCATCCGATAAGCGAATCTCTGTCCTGATGGGCGATGATGTTTTACCACGCCGTACCTGGATTGAAGACAATGTCGATTTTGAAATCAGCGATGATTTTGATCTGCAGAAAGGAGTGGAATAATGGCAAACAATATCATTAAGCAAGTCAATGAATACGTTGAAAAAGTCATTGAATCCACACTTGAAGACATCGTCTCTGAGAGATTCGCACGCTATTCAAAATACATTATTCAAGATCGTGCACTACCTGATGCTAGAGATGGCCTAAAGCCAGTTCAACGCCGTATTCTTTATGCGATGCAACAACTGGGTATGCTCCATAACAAACCATATAAGAAATCTGCGAGAATCGCAGGAGAAGTCATGGGTAAGTATCATCCCCATGGCGATTCATCCATCTATGAAGCGATGGTTCGCCTCTCTCAAGACTTTAAGATGCGTGTGCCTTTAATCGACATGCATGGGAATAACGGTTCGATTGATGGTGACTCTGCAGCCGCGATGCGTTATACAGAAGCACGATTATCCAGAGCCGCTGAAGCCCTTTTAGCCGATATTGATAAGCGTACGGTTCCATTTGTTCCTAACTTTGATGATGAAGAGTTAGAACCGGTGGTTTTACCTGCGAAATTTCCTAATTTGCTCGTCAATGGGGCGAAGGGGATTTCTTCGGGGTATGCGACCAATATCCCCCCTCACAATTTAAAAGAAGTCGTCAATGCGACCTTAGCCTATATCGATAATGAAAAGATTACTTTAGATGAACTTTCAAAAATCATCTTAGGTCCTGATTTTCCTACGGGAGGGATTGTTCAAGGTCATCAAGGGATTCT
>JBBIMC010000088.1:0-6168 GCA_037444605.1 Mycoplasmatota bacterium
GCAAAAACCCTTCGTGAGATGGTATTAATTCTTCAAAAGGGACTCGAAAAGAGAAAGTAAAACAATGAAAACTTGTTTCTACTACGTAGAAGCGAGTTTTTTTATTTCCCATTTTTTGCCTTTTTTTCTCATAAATGACCCCTTTTTTGTCAACTTTTATGCTTATTTACAATAATTATTTTTATAAATTAGTTAAATTTCCCCTTTAAGCAAAGCTTTTGAATAAACGTACCCCATCAAGTATAATGAGAGTGCAATTAAAGGAGGAATGAATCATGTTATTTAAAAACTATGATCCACTAAAGAAAAAGCAACTCCAAATTCTTGATCCAGCAGGCACGATTGTCGCCAAGGATTTAGAACCAAAATTGGACAAAGAAACGCTTTTAAAAATGTACAAAACGATGGCTTTAGGTCGTGTCGCCGACATCAAAGCATTGCAATACCAGCGACAAGGTCGTATGCTGACCTATCCACCAAACCGTGGTCAAGAAGCTGCACAAGTCGGTGCAATGGCAGCCTTAGAACCACAAGACTGGTTATCTCCAGCGTTTAGAGAATTAAACGCGATGCTCTATCGTGGGGTAAAACTCGAACAGATTTACCTCTACTGGTACGGCAATGAGTGGGGTAACCATTTTGATGAAGAAGTGAGAGTGCTTCCTGTCAATGTCATCATCGGTTCCCAAGTGAACCATGCAGCAGGCTTAGCCTATGCATCCAAAGTATTAAAGAAGAATGAAGTTGCGATTGCAACCATCGGTGATGGAGGAACGTCTCATGGTGAGTTCTATGAAGGACTCAACTTTGCTGCGTCTTATAATGCACCTCTTGTCGTTGTCATCCAAAATAACCAATATGCAATCTCCACACCACGTAAGAAGGCAACCAAAGCTGAAACACTTGCTCAGAAAGCACATGCTTTTGGAATCCCAGGCATTCAAGTTGATGGAAATGATATCTTAGCGATGTATGTAGCGACCAAAGAAGCTGTCGATTATGCACGTGCAGGCAATGGTCCTGTCTTAATTGAAGCCGTCACTTACCGTTTAGGTGCGCATACCACATCCGATGACCCCACGATTTATCGTAAAGATGAAGAAGTCAAAGAATGGGAAGCTAAAGATCCGATGATCCGCTTCAAGAAGTACTTAATCGATAAAGGTTACTGGACTGAAGAAGAAGATCAAAAACTAGAAGAAGAGAACAATACCTATGTCGGTGAAACCTTTAAGAAGGTTGAAGCAACAGGTAATGCACCTCTTGAAGATATCTTCTTCTATACTTATAAAGAAATGACCCCACAACTTACGGAACAATATGAACAAATGAAAGAATTCTTAAAAGAACAGGAGGGTAAATAATTATGGCAGTTTTAACATTATTAGAAGCAATTAATCAAGCACTTGACCAAAAGATGGCCGATGACCCTCGTGTTGTGGTTTACGGTGAAGACACCGGTTTTGAAGGTGGTGTCTTTAGAGTCACCGCTGGCTTGCAAAAGAAATACGGTGAAGACCGTGTGTTTGATACGCCGATTGCTGAATCCGCGATTACAGGTTCTGCGATTGGGATGGCGATCAATGGATTAGTTCCAGTGGCTGAAATCCAATTTGACGGTTTCGTTTTCCCAGGGTATACCGAAATTGTCACCCATATGGCACGTTATCGTAACCGTACACGTGGTCGTCATGGTTTACCCATTGTCGTTCGTTTCCCTGTCGGTGGTGGTATCCGTGCATTAGAGCACCACTCTGAATCCTTAGAAACACTTCTTGGACATATTCCAGGATTAAAAGTGGTTATTCCTTCTACCCCTTATGATGCGAAAGGATTACTGATCTCTGCGATTGAAGATCCAGATCCCGTCATTTATATGGAACCTAAGCGTATCTATCGTTCAGGTAAACAAGAAGTGCCTGAAGAGATGTACCGTATTCCTATTGGAAAAGCGAAAGTCGTTAAAGAAGGTACCGATGTCACTGTCGTAGCATGGGGTGCCATTGTAAGAGAAGTTGAAAAAGCTTTAAAACTTCTCGAAAATGACAATATCAATGTTGAACTTATCGACTTAAGAACCATCAATCCGATTGATGAAGAAACCATTTTGAACTCTGTGAAGAAGACAGGTCGTTTCGTCGTGGTTCAAGAAGCGGTCAAGACGTATGGTCCTGGCGCTGAACTCATCACGTTAGTGAACGAAAAAGCCTTCTTGTATTTAGAAGCTGCACCGGCACGTGTGACAGGATTTGATATCACCGTACCTCTTGCAAGAGGTGAACAATATCACTTTGTTCAACCAGAAAGAATCGCTGCTGAAATCAAAAAAGTAGCGAAGTTCTAAGGAGGAAACGATTATGTATGATTTTAAATTTGCTGACATCGGTGAAGGCATTCACGAAGGTAAGATTTTAAAGTGGAATTTTAAAGCTGGCGACAAAGTCAAAGAAGGCGAAACATTGGTCATCGTAGAAACCGATAAAGTCAATGCGGAACTTCCTTCTCCTGTCGATGGCGTCATCGAATCATTAGGTGCGAAAGAAGGCGACACGATTCATGTCGGTCAAACCTTAGTCGTCATCAATGATGGTTCAAGTGCACCTGCTCCAGCGAAGAAAGAAGAACCTAAAAAAGAAGCGATTTCTGAAGGAAAAGCTGCACCCGGTGTCATTGGACAGATCGAAGTGTCTGAGGAAGTCATGGCCTCATCATCTGAAGCTGCTGGACCTAAAAATGAAGTCGTGAATCAAAAAGTTTTAGCCACACCTGTTGCTCGTCAAATGGCGAAAGATTTAGGTGTCGATATTAAAACCATTAAGGGCACAGGTGAGTTTGGTCGCGTCTTAAAAGAAGACATTCAAGCCGCTTATGAAGCGAAAAACCAGAAAGTTCAACCTTCAGTATCTGCACCTCAAGTCCAAGTACCTAAGGTGTCTGTTTCCACGCAAGGTGATGTGGAAATCGTTGAAATTTCTAAACTTAGAAAAGCGATTGTCAAGAGCATGACCTTATCCAAACAAGTTATTCCTCACACCGTCCTCATGGATGAAATTATCGTGGATAAACTTGTCGACTTAAGAAACAAAGTGAAAGAACAAGCCGCTGCACAAAACATTAAATTGACCTACATGGCATTTATTATGAAGGCAGTCATCTTAGCTCTTAAGAAGTTCCCCAATTTCAATGCCTCTTTCGATCATGAAAATGAGCGAATGATCTTAAAGAAATTCTATAACATCGGTATGGCTGTCGATACAAAAGATGGCTTAATCGTTCCTAATATTAAAGATGCAGATAAGAAGTCAATTTTAGAACTTGCGAAAGAATTAAGGGACGTGGCGGATGCGACGATTGCACGCACTGTACAACTTGCACAACTCCAAAACGCAACCTTCTCCATCACCAACTTTGGTGCAGCTGATGTCGCGTATGGTACGCCCATTATCCCTCATCCTGAAGTTGCTATTTTAGGTGTGGGCAAGATTTCTCAAAAGCCAGTCGTCGTTGATGGCGAAATCAAGATTGCCTATGTTTTACCTCTATCCCTCGCGGTAGACCATCGCGTGATCGATGGTGCTGAAGCTGGACGCTTCTTAAATGTGATTAAGTCTTTATTAAATGACCCAATGATGTTACTATTAAGTTGAGGTGATTTCGTTGAAGACAAGTGATGTATTAATTCTAGGTGGTGGACCCGGGGGTTATGTAGCAGCCATTAAGGCGGCACAACTCGGTGCCAAGGTCATCTTGGTTGAAAAAGAAGTCGTGGGTGGCATTTGTTTAAATCATGGATGCATTCCGACAAAGACACTATTAAAAAATGCAAAGATCTATAAAACCTTTAAGCATGCCCAAGATTATGGTATTGTCTTACATGGTGATTTTGGGTATGATTGGTCACTCATGTTAAAGCGTAAAGACTCTGTCGTTAAACGCTTAACAGGAGGGGTTGCAGGACTACTTAAAAAGAATGGTGTTGAAGTGATTCAAGGCTTTGGTAAAGTGTTAGGACCCAAGAAGGTTGAAGTCAACGGTGAAGTAATCGAAACGAAGAATTTGATTATTGCCACCGGTGCTTCCCCCATCGTTCCTCCTATCCCTGGATTAAAAGAAGCCTATGAAAAAGGTGTTGCTGTCACATCAAGAGAGCTATTAGCCATTAAAGATGCGCCAAAACGTTTGGTCATTATTGGTGGTGGTGTCATCGGTTGTGAATTTGCGACCATCTTTGGATCTTTAGGATCTAAAGTGACGATCATTGAAAAACTTGATGGCATTTTATCCATGATGGACGACGATGTGCGTCATCAATATAGCAAGTTATTAAAACGTGAAGGCATCGATATTTTCGTTAATGCTGAAGTCAAAGCAGTCGATGGTGGTAAAGTCACCTACTCCTTTGAAGGCAAAGATCAAGTCGTTGAAGCAGATACCGTGTTAGTCTCTGTCGGTATGCGACCCAATTCACAAGGGTTAGAAGTTCTTAATCTCAAGATGGATCGCGCAGCGATCATCACCGATGAACATTTAGAAACCTCAGTTAAAGGTGTGTATGCAATAGGCGATGTCAATGGAAAATATATGCTTGCGCATGTAGCTTCTGCTGAAGGGATTGTTGCAGCAGAATATATGATGGGTAAAAAAGACGCACACATGGATTACACACGTGTACCTAATGCGGTCTATGGTGATCCTGAAATTGCCTCTGTTGGTCTCACTGAAAAAGAAGCGAAAGCGAAGGGACTTGCTTATAAAGTATCAACATTCCCTATCGCAGCCAGTGGTAAAGCACTTGCTGATAATGAAAAAGATGGTTTTGTTAAACTGATTGTTTCTGAAAAGTATAAAGAAATCATTGGTGCGCATATCTTAAGTTATCATGCTTCAGATTTAATTGCTGAACTTGGAGTCACCATGACACTAGAAGGAACAGCCCATGAAATCGCTCATACGATTCATCCTCATCCTACGCTTTCTGAAATCATCATGGAAGCTGCTCATGGTGCAGTGGACAAACCAATTCATATGTAAAACATAAAAAGACCGAGCTTCGGTCTTTTTTTTGAGCACATTAAAATTTCATTAAAATATTATAAATAAGTTTATAAATAAACCATCAAAGCGTATAATAAAAACAGAAAGAAGGTTTGTTTATGAAAATAAAAAACATTATCTTGATTCTTCTTGTGCTAGTATTGTTAGGAATTGGGATTGCAAAAGAGCCTGTTTCCGATTCTTTTGATATGATCACAGGTGCATCCACAGATACCTATCGCACACAAATTGATTTGATCACAGGAGCTTCAGATGTCCATGGCTCTGGATCATATGATTAGTGAGGTAATGATATGACAATATTATTAGGTTCAGTGGTATTAATTACTCTATCTAGTTTTTTCTTCCACTCGTTTATTCGTAAGTATAACAAGTATTTCTATGGCCTCGCCCTTATTTTATCCATCATCTCGTTCACCCAAGAAATCACCATCATCAATTTAGGATATTTAGGATTTGCCTTTTTCATCGTGGTTATGTTTGCAAGTACGCTTGAACAAGGCAATCTAAGAAAGCACTTGATGGGTAACCGAGCTGAACTCGCGATTATTGGTGCGATGTTTGCTATTACACATGGATTAAAATACTTAGTCTTTAGTTTAGATTATTCATTTTTTCTTCGCTCACCCCTCTATTTCTTTTTAGGAATCGCTGCACTTGTCGTCATGCTCCCTTTAGCAGCCACCTCATTCATGTGGCTTCGCAAGAAGATGAAGGGAAAAACATGGAAGAAACTTCATAAGTTATCGTATCTCTTTTATGGACTGGTCTTTCTTCATCTTATTTTGATCAACAACGAGCGTATGATCTTTTATATCGTATTAGCTTCTGTTTATGTGATCTATCGATTACTCGCATGGTTGATGGCGAAAAATAAAAAAGTAGTACAACCCAAATTAGCTCCAGTAAATAAATAGGTAAAGCAATCCTCACTTCCCATCTCGCAAAATCATCGAAATATGGTATAATGAAGCATAGAAGAAAGATAGGAAGTGATCATATGAATGTTTTGTCATTTACGAAACCTGCTCATGAAGTGATTTTGTTATTTAGTGATGAATCGTTAAAAGATGCGCTTGCACGCATGTCAGAACATCGTTTTACATCGATTCC
>JBBIMC010000089.1:0-4334 GCA_037444605.1 Mycoplasmatota bacterium
GACAAAGGCTTTCGGGTTGATGACCATGCCATTGGCCATCACGTTCTCAATGGTTTCAGATAATATGCCTGAAGGGAGAAGATGAAGGCTATGCTTATCCCCTTTGATGACCACGGTATGTCCGGCATTATTTCCACCTTGATAGCGAACAACAACATCTGCTTTTTGAGCAAGATAATCCGTTATTTTCCCTTTTCCTTCGTCACCCCACTGGGTGCCTACGACGACCATTCTCTTCATCGGATCCTCCATGATATGTCTTCATTTGTTTCTTGTGCTTTCCTATCAAAAACAGTTAACATTGTATCACATGCATTGACTTTAGTCAATTGAGCATCAAGGTTATCGATGGAAAATCATGAGTTAAGTTTTTCATCTTGTGAAAAGATGGGTGTTTGAGTATAATGAAAGAAAAAGGTGAAAAAAACATGCATATACTATTTACAAGTGGAGAAGCCTACCCCTTTTCAAAATCTGGAGGACTCGCAGACGTCGCTGCAGCGCTTCCTAAAGCCTTACATCAACTCGGTCATGATGTCGCCATCATCACACCCTATTATCAAGATGTGAAAAATCATCATGCCAATATGGCGCATTTAGGAAGTGCCGACATCGTCATGGGTGACCATCATAAGACTGCCAATTACTACACACTAAAACATAACGGAGTTCCGTATGTGTTCGTTGAAAATGATGAATTTTATGATCGTAAACGTTACTATGGCTACGATGATGATGCCATGAGGTTTACTTTTTTTAACTTTGCCATCTTTGAATACATCAAGCTCACCGAAAACTATCCAGACATCATTCATGCCAATGACTGGCAGACAGCCTTGATCCCCTTCTTCTTAGATGTCAAGTATCGTCCTTTAAATCCTGAGTTCAAACGAATCAAAACCTTATTATCCATCCATAACCTTGAAAAACAGGGATCCTATCCCCTTGAAACTGAAAAGCTATTTAATACCAAGAATTTTACCTATATCCATTTGGATCGTGTGAACTTCTTGAAATGCGGAATTATGCGTGCGAATGCAATTAACACCGTCTCGGACAATTACCGTAACGAGATCTTAACCCGCTTTTACGGCTTCACCTTAGATGGTGCCTTAAAGTCACGTCAAGCCGATCTTTATGGCATTTTAAATGGTCTTGACCAAGACCTTTACGATCCCTCTAAATCCAAAAACATTTATCAGACCTATAATGAACAAACATTACTCATTGGTAAAAAGATCAATAAACGTGAACTCATTAAAGAGTTAAACCTTGATTCAAGTCCCAATCTTCCCTTAATCTCCTTCATTCACCGCTTTGCGAGACAAAAAGGGATTGATATCCTCATGCCTATCTTAGAAGATTATCTCAAAGAAAAGAAATTCCTATTTGTTGTCATCGGTTATGGCGATGCACTTTATGAACAATTCTTCTCTGAAATGCAACGCAAGTATCCAGATCTCGTCTATTACGATAATTCATTTAATAATGAGCTCTCCCAAAAAGTCTATGCTGCATCCGATCTTTTCATGCTTCCCTCACTCTTTGAACCATGTGGTTTAAATCAGATGATCGCCATGAAATATGGTGCTCTTCCGATCGTCAGAGAAACTGGTGGACTTAAGGATACGGTAACTGCCTATAATAAATTTACCGGTGTTGGTGTTGGATTCGCGTTTAAAAATTATGATGCTGCTGAGTTTAAAGAAACGATTGACCACGCTTTAGAACTCTATCATCAAGATCCTGAAGCTTTTAATGATTTAAAACGTCAGGCGATGCACGTCAACCATAGCTTGACGAAGATGGCCAAACAATATGATGAACTCTATCACAAAATCTTAAACAATCAAGACTAGGGCATTCGCCCTTTTCTTTTTCAATAAAAAAGACCACCCACGTGGTCTTAGTTGTTTGTTTTCGCTTTCAATTGTTCGACGAGCATTGGATTAAAGGTTTTCGCTCGAATCATCATGATCTCTTCTCTATAAGGAGGTTGTTCTTCGACGTAAGGTGTTTCCAAAATCTTGGGAATGTCTAAAAAATCCTTATGATAGACCACATGAATCAACGCATCAAAACCTAAGTAGCCAAACCCGAAGTTTTCATGACGATCCTTAGCTGCACCTTGGGGGTTTTTTGAATCGTTGATGTGAAAAACGGAGATTCTATCTTTACCAACCACCTCATCAAAGTGCTTTATAACGCCATCAAAGTCTTCTTTGATGGCATAACCCGCATCATGGGTATGACACGTATCAAAACAGACAGAAACGCGATTTTGATCGTGAATTAGATCGATAATTGCTCTTAATTCTTCAAACGTTTTACCCACTTCATTCCCTTTACCCGCCATCGTTTCAAGGGCAATCTTCACAGGGGTATTCGGTGTGTTTTCAATCACTTTGTTAACCCCTTCAGCGATCCATAATACGGCTTGTTCCCGGTCACCACCGACCGCAGAACCTGGGTGTAAAACGATTTGTTTGGCATGCATGGCATGCGTTCTCTTCACTTCTTCGGTGAGGAAATTAATCGCAAACTGACGTTTCTCGGGGTCTGGATTAGCGAGATTGATGATATATGGTGCATGAACGATGACATCATCAAAGGAAAGCCCTTTAGATTTCATGAGTTCAACTGCAGCATGAATCTTGAGTTCTTCAACTTTTTTTCTGATCGTATTTTGAGGCGCTCCCGTATAGACCATAAGCGCATTGGCATCATAACTTAAGGCTTCTTCAATAGAACCTAAATACATGAGATCTCCTGACATGGAGACATGACTACCGATTTTGATTGGCATAATATTTCCTCCGTAGTTCCTGCTTGATCTTCTTTTTTTGTAGAGCCATCTTCTTCTTATAATTGGGTGAAACTTTCGTGACTTTCTTAACCTTCTGAAGGGCTTCTTTTTCGCCAGCTAAAGCTTCTTTTTTCTTTTCTCTCACCTTAGTGATGCCTTGTTCAGTCACCTCATAAGGCATAAATAGAATCCCTTTTTGGCGTAGTTTATCGATCTTTCGGTGATCATCAACGGTCATGAAGGTGATGACATCACCAGAATCATGCATCCGTCCCGTACGCCCACTGCGATGGAAGAAAAATTCGAGATGATAAGGTAGGTCGTAATGAATGACGTGAGAGACTTTGAAATCTAATCCACGAGCACCTAAATCGGAGGTGACGACATAAGGATATTTATTCGCTTGAATATCATCAATGAGTTTATTTCTCTTTTTAACACCTAGGGAACTGTTTAGGTTCGCGACATGATATCCTAAATCGACCAATCGATGATAAACCTCATCTTGATTTTCTTTTTTACTGACAAAGATGAAGCATAAGAATGGATTCAAATGTTTTAACACGCTCTCTAGCGCATCCATACGAGGCTGATATTTGATATTGATCAGTTTATACGTGATCTTGAGTTGATGTTTCTTGGTTGTATCCACTAAATCATACTTTCCAAAATATGTTTTAATGAAGGGTTCCATTGATGGGGATATCGTGGCTGAAAATAAGAGATATTTGGCGTTTGGCATCGTGGGTAAGATCTGATCAATCGTCGATAGAAACGAAAAATCAAACATCATATCCGCTTCATCAAACACCAGTGTCTTCGCATTATGGACTTTTAATAAACGCTTATTAATGACGTATTCTTTGATCTGCTCAGGGGTAGAAATCACGATTTGGGGTTGATATTTCGCAAGCCATTCCTGTTCCTTCTGGTGATTGGTTCCCCCATAATAGGTATGAATAATCACTTGATCTTCGACATCTCTTGCCATGCGTTCGACTTGATTAACAAGCTCTGCAGTAGGAACGATAATCACTGCTTGGACAGACGATACTTTCTTATCAATTTTTTCTAAGATCGGTAAAAGATAAGCATGCGTTTTTCCTGTTCCTGTCGGTGCGAGTCCCACCAAATGATTGGGTTTCGAAAAAAGGCGAAAAACACCTTCTTGAATCGGTGTAATCTCTTTGAAATTAAGTTGTTTTAATTTGTTTTCGATATACATGGGGCTAACCTCTTTCAAATACACAAGCATTATATCATGGAAACGGATTGGATGCTAAACATTTAGAAAAAGCCATCCTTATCATGTATAATAAGAATGGTGAAGCTTATGAAAGTCATTGATTTAACGCCACGAGGCTATTGTCATGGTGTTTTAAGTGCCTTAGCCATGGTTAAAAAAGTCATTAAAACCCCATCATATCCCAGACCAATCTATGTCTTAGGACAGATTGTTCATAATAAAAAAATCACGGAAGCCTTCCGTGAGTTTGGTGTGATCAGTTTAGATCAAAAAGGAAAATCA
>JBBIMC010000089.1:4375-6134 GCA_037444605.1 Mycoplasmatota bacterium
CGCCCACGGCATCTCTGATCAAGTCATTCTCCGCGCCAAGGAAAAAGGTCTTACCTACTTGAATGCGACATGTCGTGATGTCATCAAAGTCCACAAAGCCGTCAAAGAAAAACTTGAAGAAGGCTATAAGATCATCTATATTGGCCATCGAAACCACCCAGAACCTGAAGCCATCCTTGCCATATCAAAGGATATCTTCTTCGTGGAAGATGAGAAAGATGCCCTTCTGCTTCCTACCTCACTAAGTAACGAAAAGATTTTTGTTACCAATCAGACGACCCTTTCGTTATATGATATCCAAACAGTTTTAAATATTATCGAAACCAAATATCCTCAGTATCTCTTTGATAATGAGATATGTAATGCCACAACAGTTCGTCAGGATGCCGTTAAACTTCAAGAGAAAGTGGATCTCATGCTTGTCGTGGGTGATGAGATGAGTTCAAACTCCAATAAACTTGCTGACGTAGGGCTTCGCTCGCAAGGGATTCCTTCCTACCGGATCAGTGGTGTTGAAGAGATTGATCTTGCCTGGCTTAATGATGTCAATTCTGTCTCAGTCACCTCCGGTGCATCCACGCCCACTGCGGTTACTGAAGAAGTCATTTCCTTTTTGAAACAATATGATAAAAAAGATCCCAACACGTGGGATCATCAAACAAAACTAACTTATGAAGACATCCTCTGATGTCTTTTTATTTTGATAGAACGCTTCTTCACGTTTGGAGAATTCTTGATAGGTGAAGAGATTGTATTCGAGTTTTAAATCTTTCTTTAATAGCACAGAACCAAAGTAAATTCCGACGAGCCTGAGTGGTTGATTCTGATAGTTTTGTTCAAAAAGTGACTCGACCGCATCATAAAACTGATCATAGTCATCGATGGGTTCTTCAAAGGATACGGAACGATTGATTGTTTCAAAGGAAGCATTGCGCAATTTGATTCCGACATTTTTGGCGACTAACTCATCTTGGACCAATCGTTCATGCGTATGTTTAAGGAGATCCACAATGACAGGGAAAATGGCTTCATAACTGTCCATGTTATAGTTTAGTGTGGTTTCATTGGAGATCGATTTGGGAATCGCATATCGTTTAGGATCAATAATATTTGATGATCGACCTAAAATATGTTCAATATATGAGAGGTAGGATGCTTCACTCATCAGGGTAAGTATCGCATCTTTATTTTCGTCTTTGGTGAAATCTCCGATGGTTTTTACCCCTAGTGCTTCGAGTTTGGGATAGGTCTTTTTCCCAATCCCATAACACTCTTTGATCGGTAAAGGGAAAAGTTTGCCCACGATGTCCTTTTTTCTTAAGACCGTAATTCCCATCGGTTTTTGCATATCAGAGGCCATTTTTGCTAAAAAGAGGGTGGAGGCAATCCCGATGGAACAGGGGAGTTGATACTCTTTCATCAGTCCATCTTGAATTTCTTTGGCTAAATCGAGTGGATGTTTCGTCTTTGAAGCTTCGGTCATGTCGACATAGGCTTCATCAATCGATCCTTCTAGAATAAGATTGGAATAACGTCTTAAGAATTGAAAAAACAGACTGGAATATTTTTGATAGAGTGAGAAATTTAAGGGGACAACGATGAGTTTGGGATAAATCCGCATCGCATCAGGAATATTCATCGCTGAATGAATCCCTAATTTACGTGCAGGATAGGATGCAGTAGAGATGACACCCCGACGCATCGCGGCATTTCCCCCAACAACAAAGACCTTATCCTTTAAATAAGGTTCCTTGATGAC
>JBBIMC010000090.1:0-3747 GCA_037444605.1 Mycoplasmatota bacterium
AAGAGATTTGGAAAATCACACGCTTAAAGACACATCGAAACGACCCGATGCTTATTTTGTACGAAGTGGAAATAGTGAAACGCTGAGAATACAAGATCATGATGTATATCTTTTATCGCCTAAGCAAAATCAGACGAACAACTGGATATTATATCTCCACGGAGGAGCCTATGTCCATGGATTCCAATCCTTTCATTGGCGGTTCTTAGTTAAGTTAATGAAAGAAACAGGATGGAATATTATCGCTCCCGATTATCCGCTCTTACCTAAATCCACATCAGGCGATATGTATCCGATGATTACTCAAACGTATCAATGGTTAATCGAACAAAAGAATCCTCAAATGATGATCTTTATGGGAGATTCAGCAGGTGGAGGACTCGCGTTAGGATTATCTCTTTGGATAAAGAATGAACGGTTAAGAAAACCAGATCGTATCATCCTTATGTCACCTTGGTTAGATGTCACCATGACAGATCCCAAAGTAAAAGAAATTGAACCGTTTGACCCTATCTTAAATGTGGATGCATTGAAGATCGTTAGTGATATGTTAACGAAAAATGAAGATCCAAAGAATTACCTATTTAGCCCCTTGTATGGCGATTTAAAGGATATACCCCATATCACCATCATCACAGGCACTTATGATTTACTCTATGCTGATGCCCTTCGTTTAGAGGAACAGTTAATTCGCTTAGATGTTCCTCATCAAATGATCGCCTATGATCAAATGATTCATACATTTATGTTCTTTGGGCTACCTGAATCCAAGGAAGCAATCAAGAAAATCGTTCAAACCGTCAAAGACGCGTAAACGGTGTGAAGGGAGAAGATTTTGATGGCACTTTATGAAACCATTAAGTATGAGATTTTAGAAAAAGAAGATTCATGTGAAATCCGTAAGTATAATGATATTCTTCTTGCAAGCACAAAAACAACTATGAATCCCTCGATGGATTCAGGGTTTAATAATGTCTTTAATTACATTTCTGGCAACAATAAAAAGCGAGAGAAAATCTCGATGACGACTCCAGTGGTCAGCTATGAAGAAGACAATCGATTGGTGACTGGATTTTATGTACCCTCAAAGTTCAATAAAGAGACAGTACCTCAACCAGAAGGGAACAATGTCTTCATTCAAGAACTTAAGGAGTCACTCTATGCTGTGATTTCATTTAAAGGTTACTGGACAGAGAAGAACTACGACAAGCACGATATCCTGTTAAAGGATTATATTCAAAAAAAGAATTATGTCATTACTTCACCACGCTATATTTTTCGCTATCAACCCCCATTCATTCCAGGTTTCTTTCGACATAATGAAATAGCTTACCAAGTTTCAAAGAAGTCGTAAAGACTATTAAACTATGAAAAGAAAAGGGTTCGCTTTAATGATTAATCAAAACGAACTCTTTCTTATTTTAATCATTTAGGATTATGATTTATCTTTTACGAGATGTCTTTTTTCTGTCATCCAAAAGAGCACTCCAATCAATATGGCGGGTAACCCTAATGTTAGCACAGCACTGATCATATCAAATCCACCTCGAATCAGCATAAACACTGAATAGAAAATTCCTGCAGCGATAAAGAGAATCGCGCCAATCAAGGGACGTTTCCAAGAAATGATGAGCGCGATAATTAATACATAAACGGGAATGTTGTGGATTAAGAATCCGAGAGCAATCATATACCACTCTTCATTTGAATCAAAAACATCAAATGACAACATAAACATTAACAAGATTAAAACAATCGAGAGTATTCTAGGTGTCCATAGGATGACTTTATTGACTGACATAGGATTCACCTATCCTTTCGCCCTCATTTTATCTCAAACAAGGTGATTTGTCACTATATAGTGAGATTGTGGTAGAAAAGTGACACATGTTTGACTTATCGCATTGATAAACAAAAAATACTGACCATCATCGTCAGTATTTTTGTTTTTCTGCGGTTTAATTTATTGCTTATTGTCGTAAATTTTATTTCTAACTACTTTTTTACCGAGCATTTTTGCACGCTTAATTTGATTCTTCTTAAGGTGCTTGCCTTTGTAGTTTTTTTGCATATTTTGCATGGTATATTCACCCCTTACCAGCCTATTATATACCTTTGTTATGGGGAAATAAAGAGGATTGATATACTTTCATTTTTTCCTCATTATCCCCTGCTTTTTTGGGAGATAATGCGTTGAAAATTTTTTCAAAACTTTCATTTATTTTTAATCTTTACTTGATAAGATGGTAAACGAAGGAGTTGGTATGATGACACACAAAGGATTCATGTATCTACGTTCAGGAAGTGTAATTTTAAGTGTATTTATTACTAATACACTCTTGTGGTACTTCCGTTTATCCCAATCATTTTTAAACAATAACGCCATGGTTACATCGATCTTTGGTTCAACGATTTTAATTGGATTTGTGATGGTTTTCTTTCTATCGACACGAAACCCTATCTTAGTTAAGCTTTTTGGAGGATTAGAGACCGTTTATTTTTGGCATCGCATGCTAGCGATGTCCCTTATCGGTATGATCTTTATTCATCAGACATGGGCTAATGCGCAAGGACTCATCGTTCTTCCTAGATATTTGATCTTTCCCATCTCGTTTAGTGAACTCGGTGAACTCGCTAGAAATGGTCTCATTTTACTTGTCACACTTGCCTTATTTGCAAAATGGATGAAATATGAACACTTCAAATATATTCATCGCTTCATGATTGTTCCTTACCTTTTTGGACTCTATCATGGGTTTGCCTACTCTTGGGTGGATCTCTTCTCATTGGATTATCTCTCAATATGGATGATTGCGACATCACTTGTGGGTATCGGATCCTCTGTTTACATGTTATTATTCTACAAGCATGTTGCATTATCCAATCTAGGTGTCATTACAGAAAAGAATTATCTTAACGGGCAAATCATTGATCTTAAAGTGGAAATGATGAAAGCATATCGCTTTAAACCCGGTCAATTTGCGTTTATACGAATCCAAGGGAGAAAGATTAAAAAACAAATCCACCCATTTTCGATCTCAGGATCGGATGATACATATGTCTACTTCACGATTAAGACATTAGGCGATTATACCAAGCAACTTTATGACTTACTTGATGTTCCTTCCGTAATCACCATCTCTCGTCCCTTCGGTCATATGACATTTAGCGATCAAAAGCATCCTCAAGTATGGGTTGCGGGTGGAGTAGGCATTACCCCGTTTATCGGAAAAATTCGGAGTTTGGAACCCATTGAGACTCCCACACATCTCTTCTATAGCGTGAGAAATCGGAGTGAAGCAGTGCATCTGGACTTATTCGAAGCGTATCAAGCTACACATCCTCAGTTCACCTTTACACTGGTTGATCAACAAAAAGATGGCTTCTTAAAAGCCACACGTCTTCCTCTTGAACAAAATCCTCATGTGTACATGTGTGGACCTAAACGGATGGTTGATGATCTACAAAAACAAATAACAACCATCAATAAAGAGGCCTTACTCACCTATGAAGCATTTAGCTTTACGGGAACGCTTGTCGACACCATAATACAAAAGATTAAGACACTTTATAAAAAATACATACCAGCCAAAAGAGCTTAAACAATAAAGCACGCAAGATGATTGCGTGCTTTTGTTTTATGAAAGAGGAAATACTAGATGGAATGTCGTCCCTTGATTTTTAATGCTTTCAACA
Source organism: Mycoplasmatota bacterium (assembly GCA_037444605.1). Taxonomy (GTDB): domain Bacteria; phylum Bacillota_I; class Bacilli_A; order Acholeplasmatales; family Acholeplasmataceae; genus Peloplasma. Next base: position 3,697 of record JBBIMC010000090.1, read on the forward strand.
CTGACAGATCCTTGATGAAGCAATACTATTTCTTTGACAAATGATAAGCCA
>JBBIMC010000090.1:3799-4416 GCA_037444605.1 Mycoplasmatota bacterium
ATCCGCCTGGTAAAAGGGATTGAATATGTGATTGAGATGCGGCTCTTCAATTCCGATGCCAGTATCTTTGACATCGATATGAAGCTCATTCACAGTTTTAGAGAAGCGGATGTCTATTGAGCCCTGCTCTACGTTATATTTAATCGCGTTTTGAATTAAGTTCGTAAAGAGTCTTACCATCATCACTTGATTGGCAGAAATAACAGGATCAAAATCAGGTTTGATGACGGAAAAGGAAAGATTCTTTTTCGTCAACATGTGTGACATGCTTTCGCCTACGTATAGCGCTGTATCATAAAGGTCAATCGGCTCTAAGTCTTCTTTGGTTAAGACGCGCATACGTGCGAGCTCTAAAAGTTGTGTGACGATGCTTTCAAGATGGAAAAGTTGTTGCATCAAGATGCTAAGATCAGAAGCTAAGGGGGATTTACACGCTTTCTCAAGGGTGAGTTCGAGTTGTGCTCGCATGACCGCAAGAGGTGTTCTTAATTCATGAGAGACATTGGATGAGAAACTCTTTTCTCGGTTGATGGAGATTTCAATTTGATCAAGCATCTGATTAATCCGAAAGATGAATTTGGAAAACTCACCAAGATGATTAATCAGATGCTTGATCA
>JBBIMC010000090.1:4442-6124 GCA_037444605.1 Mycoplasmatota bacterium
GATATCTTCTGCGGTATGGTAGATGGATTTTAAGGGTTTGAAATTTCTTCGGATGATCAAGTATCCGCCACCTAGTGAAAAGAGAACTAAGATGGGTGATAAGACCAATAATGTATTGATGACTTGTGTCACAGAACGGTCAATGTTCGTGATGTTATATAAGCCACGAACGACATAACGAGAATCTAAGGCAACGTCGTAATAGAGCCAATCAATTTGGTCGTTATGTTCACGCAAAGGTTCAGAAAAGGTAAAGGGAAGTGCGGTATCGAAGAGAGCGGGAGGGTTTCCATAAACGATGGTTTGTCCATCGTAGATGAGGAAGAGTACACCATCTTCATAAAACTCGAAATCATCTTCATCAGCATCCATCTTGATGCCATCGTCTTCAATTTCGATGTCGTAAGCAGCGTGCTGGGTAATCTCCACGATTTTTTGGGTAGCTTCATTCACGAGAGAAGATTCACTTAGGGAAACAATAAATAAGATATTGAGTGCGATGAGGATCCCAAAGAAGACGGTATAGAATAATAATATTTTCGCTTTTATCGATCGTCTAATCATGGTTGACCTTCATGACATAACCATACCCTCTCACGGTATGGATTAATTTGGTTTGAAAGGGGTCATCGACTTTCTTTCTTAAAAAACGGATGTAGACATCAACCACATTCGAATATCCTTCATAGTCGAAGGTACTACTGATGTTTTCTAAGGATTCACGAGAGATGACTTCCCCTTTGTAAAGCATTAAATATTCTAGGATGATATATTCTTTCTTAGTAAGTGAGATGGCTTGTTGATTGCGATACACTTCTTTGGTGGTTCGGTTTAATGTTAGGTCATCTAAGGTGAGTGTTTCTTGGTATTCATGTTCCTTGCGTCTTAATAAGGAACGGATACGCGCGAGGAGTTCTTCAAAAGCGAAGGGTTTCACAAGATAATCATCCGCCCCTTGATCGAGTCCCGTGACACGATCTTCAATCGCGTCTTTCGCAGTGAGAAGCAATACAGGTTGATGATATTGGTGATTTCTTAAGTATTTTAAAAGTGCGAGACCTGAGATATGGGGAAGCATAATATCTAGAATATAGAGGTCATAGGTTGTCGCTTGGATATAAGATAAACCTTCTTCCCCATCTTTCGCAGCATCAACCATATAGCCTTGAACCGATAATCGTTCTTTTAATATCGTTCTTAAACGTTCCTGATCTTCGACAATAAGTATACGCATGGGATGCCCTCCTTTAACCTAATGTATGATCGTCATAATTCTATTTTAGTACATAAGATTAAAATTTGATGAAAATGATTCTTTTCATGAAGTTTTAATGTTTGATTCGTATAATCAAAGTATCAAGATTGAAAAGGAGTATATAAAAATGAAAAAATTGATTACTTTAGTCTTCATGTTAGGTTTAAGTTTGAGTTTATTTGCATGTACTAACGATGCTATTAATAACGATCAACTCGTATCTCTCATCGATGAACACGTCTTTTCACCCAGTGAACTTGCCCAATATACAGGTGCTAATGGCAGTACAGCGTATATCGCAGTGAACGGTGTCGTTTACGATGTCACCAATGTGTTTGATAATGGGATGCATCAAGGCTTACAATTAGGCGGAACTGATGCGACATCCGTATTCGCAGTGAGCCCACATTCTCAAGGTTTATTAGCG
>JBBIMC010000091.1:0-2439 GCA_037444605.1 Mycoplasmatota bacterium
CTTAGTATCGATTTTATCAACAAGCGGAAGCCCAAATGCAGCTGTTTTTCCTGTACCTGTTTGCGCTTGTCCAATTAAATCTTTGCCTTCGAGCATTTTGGGAATCGCATAATGTTGAATCGAAGTCGTTTCAACGAGTCCTAATTGCTCAATTGCCTGTTTTGTTTGTTCTAAAATCGGTAAATCATTAAATAATAAATTCATATTGTTCCTCAATTCTTTTTTAAACCTTAATCACTATACCACATAACATGATAAATTACTATAGAAATAAATAAAAAAGACTCAGCGAGTCTTCTTTCTTGCACAATGTTCACCTTCACAATAATCTGTCGTGCGATATTGAACAGAAGCCATGGTTAAGGCTTCTAAAATTTGCGCTTCGGTATGAAATCCAGAGAGACGAATCTTTCCATCAATTCGAAGATGAGGAATCTCAAAGATGCCTTTAACAATCGCATTCTCACGATTCATTTCAACAGCACTTTTAAATTGTTCTGTACGAAGGACTTGTTCGACAAGAGTCCCATCGAGACCGATTTTTTTGGCAACTCTTCTTAAAACATCATGACTTGATATGTCTTGTTTTTCCACATAATAGGTCTTAAAGATTTGTTTGTTAAACTCAAAAGAAAGATCCAACTTCTTGGCGAGATGGGATAATCGATGAACATCCATCACCTTGACTGGTTTTAAGTTTTCCGGAATGTCGTTAAACATGATCTTAACCTCATCAATGGTTAAGACATGATGATGAGATAAGACGCGATAGAAAGTACAATCATCTTGTGGCACGAAGCCTGGAATCATTTCATAGCTGCGGTAAAGAAGCTCAAGGTCATCAAACGCGTATTTTTTGAAAAGTGATTCGATTTCTAAGTGTTGCTTGTAACATAATGGGCTGATATAATCCAACCAAAATTCAAGTTTCATAAACTCATCCTTTATTACTCTTTACTTCATTATTCTATTGAAAAACCCGGTTTTTTTCAACTCATTTGCCCATTATTTCTTCTGGTAAACGATTTGTTCATCAATGACTGTCATTTCGACTAAAGGTTCATACCATTCATTTTTACTAAGTGATAATAAATCTTTGGTTGTCACGGTTAAATCAGCAATCATGCCTGGTTCAAGATAACCACGATTGGTTTTCGTATGCTGTTGATGTGCGTAGGTTGTATAAAGCTTAATCGCTTCAAAAGGGGGAAGTGATTGTTCTAGATGATAACTCTGATGATTATGATTTGATTCACGATAGATCGCATCTTTCATTCCTAAAAGTGGATTGGGTGTTTCCACAGGTGCATCAGAACTTCCTAAAATGGGAATACCTGCATCAAGATAGGTCTTCCATGGAAACATCAATTCAGGTTCGACCGAAAAGTATTCCAGCGCTAAAGGAAGATCGGCACTTAGAAATTGAGGTTGGATATCAATCGTAATTGGAAGTGATTTGAGGAGGGGTATCGTCTTTTTCATCGCCCATGGTGCATGAATGATTCGGTCTTTTTGCCCTGGTTTGGGTGGGAATGTTTTCAGCAATTGGGCAACGTCATCTAACCCTTGATCGCCAATGACGTGAATAGCGACCGTCAATCCAAGTGTTCGCGCTCGTTTTAGCGTGTCAATAAACCGTGAGATCCCCATGACGATTTCTCCGTGATCACTTGTTCTTCGATACGGGTCTTTCATCAATGCCGTTTTTGAAGACATTGTACCATCGTAAAACATTTTTACCGCACCTAATTCGAGGAAAGGTGTTTGTTCATTCCAAGATTTATTCGATCGTATAAAATCTGTAATCGTTTCATGATGCATGAGTAGATGCGTCCGAAAAGGCATCTCTTTTAGAACCTCATCAAAGACTGAAAAGGTCTCATCAAAGCCATTAAAATAGTAAAGATCATCGCTATCGCCACCGGTGACACCATAGGCATAGAGTTGCTTAAATGCATGTTTTAACATCATCTTAAGTTCATCTTTGGTATGTTTAGGAAGACGTTGCAAAGCGCTCATCGCTTCCTCTTCACGTAAAATCCCTTCATCACTTGATAGTTTAACAAGCTTTAGTGCTTTAGTGTTTAGAGTTAAGCTATGATAATCAAGGTGACGTAAAAAAACAGGTTTATCTGGAATCAGTTGATCAAGTTCGTTTTTTGTGATCCCTAAGTCTCTGTATCCTTCTGCATAAAGCATCGCCTTGTCTCTATTTTTATCTAAGGCCAAAAAGACTTTTTCTTTCGTATAGACTTCACGCAAATCGATCAAAGTAATGAAACGGCCATAGCCAATGAGGTGAAGATGTGCATCAATAAACCCAGGATAGACGTGTGATTGATGAAGATCGATCACTTCATCACAGTGCAAATGACTTACACTTTGATCAAAACCGACAATGACTCCTTGATCGGTGACCATGGTGTGATAGACTTCATC
>JBBIMC010000091.1:2476-5353 GCA_037444605.1 Mycoplasmatota bacterium
GTTTTTCCGCATGGTATGAAAATGTCCATTGATCCACTTTTTCATTACTGCCTCCTAAAAATAAAAATCTTCACTCATGATTTTACCATGATTGAAGATCAATCGTTTCCAAATAGCGTTTGATATCCTCATAGGCAAACCCTTTTTGGTAAAGCTTTTCTTTGATTTTTTGATAAAGTGCATACCCCGATAACTTATTTTGGTATTGCTTGATTATCTTTTGTCCATAGACATGAATGATTTCTTGATCTTTATTCTCGAGTAAATCCTCATGACTCATCATACAAGATTCAACCATCTCACGATGGAATCCTTTGGCTACAAGTTGTTGTTTAATCTGCCTCATATAGGCTCTTTTAGGCTTTTTTGTGGGAGTATTCAACTTCTTTTCAATGAGTTCTTGAACCACAACATCCTCACGATGATGTTGCATGGTTTTCTCAAGAATGTCGAGTGAAATTCCTTTTTGTTGCAGATGAAACTTAAGCATCTCAGGACCTTCCTTGGTCTTCTTTTGGTCAAGGTACATCTTGGCAAATGCATAATCATCTAAATACTTTTTTTCAATCAAATAGTGAATGACTTGTTTTTGAATGCCTAAAGGAAAGGAAGTTAAGGCTAGGATGTTTTTGAGTTCAGCAATCGTTAACATTTTCTTGAGCTTAACAAAAGAAAAACGTAAACATTGAAGATATTGATTTTCAGTGATGAATGTTTGATACGTTTTATCTTCCATCTCAAGTTCTGCTTTTAAATGGTATTTAATAATCATTTCAGGTTCCACAGGAAAAGACTGATCACCCACGGTGACCCAAATGTGTTTACCTTTCTTTTCGAATGCTGTGATCGTCTTCATGGCTAGCTTGTGTGAATGAGTTCAATGAGGGCATTGACCTCATTATCATAGATGATATCTTGATCATAGATTTGGAATAAATCGTGAACTCTTCTCGCAGTTTCTAGACCTAAATGATCACCAACAATCTCAAATTCAACATTGAATTGAGCGACGATTAATCGTGTTTTTTCATCAAAATAACCATCTGTACGCAATTTTTCTGCGCCTTCTAATTGATAATAATAGTTAAAAAATGCTTGAAATGCCCCAAGAGCTTCATAGACATGATCTGCCTGCATTTCACCTTGATAAATGGGTAGATCAATCGATTTAATCCCATCAGTATCAAGTGAAGATACTTCTAGAGGATCGGTGTGCACATTTTGTAATCCATCGCCATAAAACCATTCGCCTTCAGTGTAAATCAGAGAATAGCGTACACCTCTGATATCTTGAAGGACGATGGTGTTTTGATAGACACCTTTACCATAGGTGGGTGAGCCATAGAGCGTATAGCCACCATTGAGCGAAAGTGCAGCAGCTAAGACTTCAGCTGCAGAAGCTGAAAATTGATTGACAAGTATCTTGATATCATAGGCTTTAGGTGCACTTAAATTTCCATAGAACGATTCAACAACACCACTTTTAGGAACCATAGTAAAGAGGGGTTGGGTAAGATTCCTTACCAACAGTTGCTGGGTGATTCCTGGCGATATCCCTTGAGATCCACGATTATGAAGTGCCGTCAATGCGCCACCTGGATTGTCACGTAGATCCAAAATGAGTGTGGCTTGTTCACCCGTAAGTTTGGTATTTTCAAGGTCATTAAGAATGCTTTGAAAGATAGCTGCTGTTCCCTGACTTAACTCAGAGGGTCCTGCAAACCGTGTGATTTTAATGTAAGCGATGTTGGGTTCATTGATGGTCTTCTGATAAACCGTAGGTGTTAAGATTTCTTGATATGTGATGGGAACGATTTGTTCCTCACCATCTGGATTTAAAATGATGAACTGCTTAGTCTCACCTAATTCACCAGCAAGCTTTTCAAACATGTCTTCTTGGGAATCTTCGACAGTAAAATACTGATTGACACCCTCTTCAACAAATCCTAAGATGACATCATTAGGATAGAGTAAACCTGCTGCAGCTCCATTGGGATACACACTCACGATTCTAAGTTTTCCCTCTTCTGCAGTCACACCCATCCCTACACCCACAAATTTCTCATCATCGGATGGCTCAGCCCCGAGTGGTGTGGCTACTAATCGTGTGTAAGGATCATCATTTCGTTCAGCTAAGGTGTTCACTGTCGCTTCCATTGTCGCGATAAATGCTTCATGAACATCCTCATCATCGATGTCATAATAATAGTAGTTTTGGAATGCATCGATAATATATTGGAATGTATCTGTATTGGTCGTTGGCTCTGTCGGCAAAATGCTTTCGATATAGTATCCTGCAAAAAAAGTGAGAATAAACCCGAAGAAAACTAAAATCCCTATTTTTCTCGATATTACCATTCTGCACCCTCCCTTGTGAATCCAAAGCCTAACGCTTCTTTCGTTCGTGTGACAAAGGTGAACGCTTTTGGATCAGAGTCTTTGATCACCTTTTTAAACGTATAAAGTTGACTGCGATCCACGGTACAAATAATCATATTTTTTTCTTGTTTGGAATAACCACCCACGACTTTAACCTTGGTAATCCCACGATCGAGTCGTTCATAAATGTTTTTTTGAAGCAGATCAGTATGGTCTGTGACGATGAAAACGGTATATCCAGCACGTCCTTCAATCGAGAACCGATCCACCAAAATTCCGCTGATAATCATTGAACCTACCGCATAAAGTCCTAACTGAAAATTGATGATCATCGCGATACCAATCACGATGCCATCGGTCAAATACATCGCGGTAGAAAAGGGGATATGTAAATACTTATTCATGATGCGTTGAATGACATCAACACCACCCGTAGTCCCATTGTTTCTTACGACAATCCCTAGACCAATCCCAACGAAGATTCCCCCAAAAGCAGCC
>JBBIMC010000091.1:5404-6080 GCA_037444605.1 Mycoplasmatota bacterium
TTCTAATATCCAGATGACTGATGGAGACAGTAATGTCGCATAAATCGTTTTAAAGAAAAACACTTTACCTAACACCAATCCACCGATAATTAGTAGGATGATATTGGCGATATACATAAAAATGGAGACGGGGATGACATCTTGAATGATGACGGAAACCCCCATCACACCCCCGATGACAAGACTCAATGGTAATAAGAAAAAATAGAAACCAACGGACAAGAGAATTGTGCCTGCTGAAATTTCTAAAATTTCTAAGACTTTTGCTTTATTCATGCTGTTCACCTGCCTTAAGATAGGCGTTGATAAAACCATCAAGATCACCATCCATCACGAGTTCGACATTGCCGACTTCGTAATTGGTTCTGTGATCTTTAACCATTTGATAGGGGTGAAAGACGTAGGAGCGAATCTGGGATCCCCAACCGATTTCTTTTTGTTCCCCTTTAATGCTCTTGAGTGTTTCTTCTTGTTTACGAATTTCTTCTTGGAGTAATTTTGCTTTTAACACGTGCATCGCTTGTTCTTTGTTTTTAAGTTGGGAGCGTTCGTTTTGACATGTCACGACAATACCTGTGGGTAGATGTGTGATTCTCACCGCGGAGTCTGTGGTATTGACACTTTGTCCACCTGCTCCCCCTGAACGATACACATCAATTTTTAAATCTTCATCTTT
>JBBIMC010000092.1:0-6058 GCA_037444605.1 Mycoplasmatota bacterium
TATCATTTCGCCGAAATCTAAAATGCCCATGCAATATTATCATACGGTCACGATTTTGGGATATGATGCTGGATTACTTGATGCGTTATCTACCGCGCTATTTTCGATGCCAAGTGCTGAGTTTGAAGCATTTATGAATCAGTACCAAGAGGAATACGATCTCGAAGTCATTCGCTTTAATTACGATGAAACGGTGACAACATTTATCAATAACACTGTGTTTGAGGATACCCGCCCATGATGCAACAAATGATACAGCGAAAGCGCGATCTATTGCTGGTGAGTTTGTTATTTGTCATTTTAGGCGGTATTTACCTTGCTTTTCGTTTGTTCGCTTTTCAAGAGGATGCGTCAGTTGCCTACGTTTACTATGGGGCTTCTTCGGATCCGATCGTAACGATTGATTTTGTCAATGGACAAGTCATCAAGAATTATGATCAAGATGTTCCGAGTACCTATGAAGATATCTACCCGATCATCGATGAAGATGAAATGACGATTACCGTTTTAGGGGATTATACCATCAATGGTGTTCGTCAAATTGTCGTGATTCGCTATGATTTTGGGAAGCGAAGTGTTCAAATTATTCAAGAGGAATCACCCAATAACATCTGTAGTCGCGAAGGCGAATCGACAGGTTGGCCTTTAATATGCCTTCCTAACCGTGTTCGCGTCGAATTCGGAAATAATGATGAGGATTTTATTATATAGTCTATGAAGAAAACCAAGAAAATGATTCTTTTGGCGAATTTCCTAGCCATCGCCATTGTCCTTAATATCATCGAGTCCATGATTCCGATCATTCCTGTTCCAGGCGCTAAGTTAGGCTTTGCGAATGTGGTCACTTTGGTCGTTCTTTATGCGTACTCTTTTAGGGACACCTCATGGCTGACACTCACTCGTGTTTTACTCGTCTCACTTTTGACGGGAAAACTCTTAGGACCTGTGTTTTACATGAGCATGAGTGGGGCCGTTTTTGCAGTCCTTGCGATGGGGATTGTCAAAAAGACTAAATTCTTTGGTGTTCTTGGTGTGAGTGTTATCGGATCTGTCTTTCACTGCATCGGACAAATTGTGGGTGGGTATTTTGTCATCAGCAGTGCGGCCATTGTTTTATACCTACCTGTCATGCTATTTTTAAGCATTCCAGCAGGTGTCGTCACAGGACTGATTGCACAAAGGTTTTTATCCGTTTGGCATACGTGGCAAACAGCCGCTGAATAGTCCCATAATTTTATTGATTTATCTCTTGATAATTCAAAGATTGAATGATATAATGATTGCGCAAAACTTACTATGATGTTCATCATCATGGCGGAAGGAGAAAACATATGAAACAAGGAATTCACCCAAAGTTTTACGTCAACAAGGTGAAATGTGCGACATGTGGACATGAATTTGAAGTGGGAACAACAGCAAACAATCTTCGTATTGATACCTGTTCAAACTGCCATCCATTCTACACAGGTCAACAAACCTTCGTTCAAGCAGCTGGACGCGTTGAAAAATTTAATAAGCGTTACGGCTTAAACGAAAAGAAGTAAGACAACTCATAACGTGATCTCTCATCACGTTTTTTGTTAAAATCACGAGGAAAAAGGAGAACATAACATGTATCACACATACAAAAATGGTTTTATTGAAGTGGTCTGTGGGCCGATGTTTGCTGGTAAAACAGAAGAACTCATTCGTCGTATTAGACGCCTTGAATATGCAAAACAAAATGTTCTTGTTTTCAAACCCAAAATCGATACACGTTATTCGAATGCAGAAGAAATTGTCTCTCACAATCTGAGTAAAAAGCCTTCGATCCTCGTTGAAAAGAGTGTAGAAGTTTTAAACTATATTAAAGAAGATACCGATGCAGTAGTCATTGATGAAGTGCAATTTTTCGATCATGACATCGTAGGCATCGCTGAAGACCTTGCTGATAAAGGTGTTCGCGTCATCGTCGGAGGGCTCGACCGTGATTTCAGAGGTGAACCTTTCGGACCGATGCCAGAATTATTAGCGCGTGCAGAATTTGTGACCAAGCTTACCGCCATTTGTGTCAAGAGTGGCTTACCCGCTACCCGCACTCAGCGAATCATCGATGGTAAACCTGCACAATATTCGGATCCAACCATCCTTGTCGGTGCTAATGAATCCTATGAACCAAGATCGAGACACTATCATGAAGTCCCTGGAAAACCCAAAAAACACTAAGTATATGAAGGCTGCCCTTCGTGAAGCAGAAAAAGCCTTTAATAAAGACGAAGTTCCTGTCGGTGCTGTTGTAGTTTATCAAGACAAAATCATCGCTCGAGGGCATAATCTTCGGGAAACAACCCAAGGATTTCACGCTCATGCTGAATTTATCGCCATGATGAAAGCTGCGAAGAAACTTGGTAGCTGGCGCTTGGAAGATTGTGATGTCTATGTTACAATGGAGCCGTGCCCGATGTGTGCTGGAGCGATGATTCAATCACGCATTCGTACACTCTATTATGGAACCAAAGACACTAAAGCCGGTGGCGTCGATAGCGTGACTCGTCTGCTTGATATTCCCTTTAACCACAAGATTGTAGTTCATTCTGGCATTCTCGAAGAAGAATCTCAAATGATGGTAAAAAACTTTTTTAAAAAATTGCGAGAAAAATAAGAAACGATAATCCCTATCAAGCATCATCATTCAATAGTCGTGCGTGAACCTGGTCAGGTCTTGATTGAAGCAGCCATAAGCGTATGGATTATGTGGATGATGATGCTTGATGGGGATTTTCAATGTTTCACATATTCTCACCAATCATCATAGAGATGATATAATGAAAATAATGGAGGTTTTAACGTATGAAATTAAATGGAAAAATATATCAACAATTATCAGGTGAACCCTTTGTTTCACAAGTGATTGATGGTAAAAAAGTAGATTTTCACTACATGAATGATACACCTTATCTCTTTCAATATGCGAGCAAGGGAAGATTTGCCGTCTGGACATCTGATGGGAAAGATTATCGTGTTCTTATCGAAAAGACTTATTACGAAGCTTTAGAAGATTTCTATCAAGAAGATGTCAATAAGATATGGCTTAATTTCTTAGATAAAGTGGGTAAAGTAAGTAAGAAATTCAACCTACTTTTCAATATTCCAGCTCTCGTCCTTTATTTAATTGTTTCCATCCTAGCGGTCTATGTTTTCCAAGACTACACCATGCAGATTCTTCTTGGCATGATTGTTTTGGTCGTTGTTGTAAATATGATTCAAGGTCGAATTGTAAACAACAAAGTTCGTGAGGAAAACAAGAATGCCCAAGATGAAATCCGAAATTTGTTAGGACACGAACACTTCGATTCGCTTGTCAAAGCACAAGAAGAACATTATCAAAACTATTTCAAATTTGATGAACCAGCACCAACCGAAGACACTGAACCCAAAGAAGCTGAACAAATCGCTCTTGAAAGTGATGAAAATAATAATCAAAAGGATGATGAAGATCATGGAACAAAGATCAATTAATGCGATTCGCGTTTTAGGTGTTGATGCCATCAATAAAGCCAATAGTGGACATCCAGGTATCGTCTTAGGTGCAGCACCGATGGCATACCAATTATTCACACAGAATATTCAAGTTGATGTCAAGGATCCTAAGTGGATCAATCGTGATCGATTTGTTCTTTCTGCAGGACATGGTTCGATGCTTTTGTACGCGATTGATCATCTTATCGGATATAAAGTCTCTATGGAAGATTTAAAAAACTTCCGTCAATTGGGCAATACACCAGGACATCCAGAATATGGTCATACTGAAGGTGTCGAAACCACAAGTGGTCCCTTAGGACAAGGGATCTCCAACGCTGTAGGTATGGCGATCGCAGAAACGCATCTTGCCGCTCGCTTTAATAAAGAAAACTTCCCCATTATTGATCATTATACTTATGTGATCTGTGGTGATGGCGATCTTCAAGAAGGTGTTGCATTAGAATCCATCAGTTTAGCAGGTCATCTTGGTTTAGGTAAACTCATCGTCTTATTCGATTCCAATGATATTCAACTCGATGGAAAAGTATCTCTAGCTTATAGCGAATCTCACAAAGAGAAATTTGAAGCTATGGGATGGCAATATCAACTCGTTAAAGATGGAAATGACCTTGTCGCGATTCAACGTGCCATCAATAAAGCGAAAAAAGAAACAGGTAAACCAAGCATAATCGAAATCAAAACACTTATTGGCTTTGGAACCAGTGGACAGGGAACCAGTAAAGTTCACGGTGCTCCTGTAGGCGCTGACGAAGCAAAAGTACTCAGACATAATTTGAACTGGGAATATGAACCTTTTGTTGTGCCCCAAGATGTCTACGATGATTTTAAGAAAAAAGTGACACAACGTGGCCAACGTGCCCACCGCAAATGGCTTAAGTTGATGGCACAATATGAGGAATCATATCTCGAAGATTATGCACTTTTCAATTCATTCTTCGTTGATCAAGTTGTCGATTTAGCGGCATTTGCCAATGAGGTTGCTGGAGCGAAAGAAGCGACCAGAAACATCAGTGGTAAAGTCATTGCTAAATTATCCACACAATACTTAAATCTCATTGGAGGTTCAGCTGACCTTACCGCATCGACCAAAGCGAAAGGTGCTGATGGTCACTACTCCAAAGAAAATCGTTTAGCAAGAAACATTAATTTTGGTGTACGTGAACATGCGATGGGTGCCATTGTCAATGGTATGGTGCTTCATGGTGGACTCAAAGTGTTTGGTGGTGCATTCTTCGTCTTCAGCGACTATATGAAACCCGCCATTCGTTTAGCAGCCATTATGCATATACCTTCAATCTTTGTCTTCTCACATGATACAATCGCTGTTGGAGAAGATGGGCCTACGCATCAACCGATTGAACAACTCGTTGGTTTACGTGCCATTCCCAATTTGAACGTGATTCGTCCCGCAGATGCGAATGAAACTCTTGCTGCATGGAAGATGGCAATGGAATCAAAATCCACACCAACAGTAATCATTTTGACCCGTCAAAACGTCACGAATTATGCAACAACATCCTACGCTGGACTTTCAAAAGGTGCATATATTGTGTCTAAAGAAAGTGAACGTTTAGATGGCATCTTGCTTGCCAGTGGATCTGAAGTTGATCTTGCTGTTCAAACCCAAGCATTACTTAAGCAGGAAGGCAAAGATGTTCGTGTAGTTAGCATGCCATCCTCATTCTTGTTCGATAAACAAACAAAGAAGTATCACAAAGAAGTTTTACCTAAGAGAGCCAAGGTTATTGCAATAGAAATGGCATCGAGTTTGTCATGGTATAAATATACATCCACCATTTACGGACTTGATACATTTGGTGTAAGTGCACCCGCTGAAGTTGCTCTCGATCATTTTGGATTTACGAAAGAAAAATTAGCTAATTTTGTCAAAAATACATTGAGCAAATAAAGAAGTGAGTGTTATGATTTATGATGGAATCATCGTTGGTGGTGGACATGCAGGCATTGAAGCCGCACTAGCGATGGCAAGAATGAATAAAAAGACCGTACTCATTACAGGCAACCTCAACAAGGTTGCTTCTTTGCCTTGTAACCCATCCATTGGGGGACCAGCTAAAGGAATTGTGGTTCGTGAAATCGATGCTTTAGGTGGACAGATGGCCAAAAGTGCGGATGAAGCACAAATTCAAATGAAAATGCTCAATGCATCCAAAGGACCAGCAGTTCGTGCACTCCGTGCGCAAATCGATAAACTCAAATATCCCAAAGTCATTCTGCGGGTCCTTAAAGAAACTCCAAACCTAGATCTCATTGAAAATCTCGTTGATCATCTCATCATTGAAGATCATACAGTTAAAGGCATCGCGCTCAATAATGGTGAAGTCATCTATGGAAAGACAGTGATTCTCACGACGGGGACTTATTTAGCCAGCAATATCCTCGTAGGTAAAGAAAAGACCATGAGTGGACCCAACGGAGATCCCACGACATTTGGTATTAGCAAACAGTTAAAAGAACTTGGTTTCGAAGTAAAAAGATTGAAAACAGGGACACCGCCACGGATTGCGCGTGATAG
>JBBIMC010000093.1:0-6045 GCA_037444605.1 Mycoplasmatota bacterium
CTCTCCTGCAACACCTGAATGGAATCATATCAAAACATATTTACTTTCTGAATATATTAAAAATACGATTGTTCTTGTTTTATTAGTTGCTATATTTTCAATTCTCATCGGATTGTTTGCTGCTTATGTGATCGCACGATATGAGTTTAAAGGGAGAAATATTCTGGCCTGGCTTTTGGTGCTTCCATTAGCTATACCTTCCTATATTGCAGGTTACATTTATGCAGATATGACCTCCTATACAGGAACACTGACGCATTTACTTACAATATTCGGTTTAAGTCATGGATTTAGTATCATGAATCTTTTAGGGGCTTCGCTCATTTTTTCACTGACACTCTATCCCTATGTCTATCTATTATCACTGGCGAGTTTAGCAAGACAGAGTGCCAATTATATAGATTCAGCGAAACTCCTTGGAGTCGGTCCGATACGTTCATTTTTTACGGTGACATTGCCACTTCTTAGACCTGCACTGGTAGCTGGAACGATGCTTGTGATTCTAGAAACATTAAATGATTATGGTCTAGTTCATTATTTCAATATTCGTGTCTTTAGCTTTGCTATTTTTAACGCCTGGTTCCAATTAGGTGATGTGGTGAGTGCGATACGTTTATCTGCTTTCTTGATGCTGACGGTATTCATGATTATTTTGATTGAAAGAGCACTTCGAGGAAGGAAGAAATATCATCTACCAACAAAATCGAAAATGATCAAAAAGGAAATGCTCACTGGTTTCAAGAGAGTACTTATCTATCTCGGTTTATCGTTGATTCTCTTACTAGCTTTCATTATTCCTGTGTCTCAAATGATTTACTATCTGATCTTATCCTTTAGTCATGCATGGAATCTTGATATCCTGATTATCACTGTTCAAACCATCACCAATGGAATCATCGCAACACTGATCATTCTTTTCATTGCGATCTTCATGGTCAACTTTAACCGGATGAAACGAAAGACAACCTTAAGTCGCTATTGGACAAAAATATCGAATCTTGGATACGCGATACCAGGAGCGGTCATCGCGGTTGCTGTACACTTGTTCTTTGTCAATGTCGATCGTACGTTATCACCTATCTATCGATTAATAAATCCTAACAGTCCCACTTTACTCATTACCATGAGTTTGTTCACCATGATATTTGCTTATGTTTTACGGTTCCTAAGTATCGGGTTTAACAGTGTGGAAAGTCAATATGAAAAAGTGGGGGATCGCTTCACTGAGTCATCTTATATGTTGGGTTATTCAAAACTACGCACCTTATTCAAAGTGGATATACCCATGATTTATCCTGGGTTGATTTCTGCGATGATTCTGGTCTTTATCGATGTGATTAAGGAACTCCCTCTAACGCTGATTCTAAGACCAACTAACTATGATTCACTCGCGACTTTAGTCTATGTCTATACCTCAAATGAAATGATTCAAGAAGCATCTCTTCCTTCACTCATTTTGATCCTTATGGCATCCACATTGATCTATCTCATCACACACTTTAAAAAAGGGGTGTTCTCTCATGTCTATTAACATTCAAAATCTACATTTCCAATATGAAAAAAATCACCTCATTTTTAAGGGGTGTTCGCTAACAATTCAACAAGGAGAGTTGGTTGCTATTCTAGGATTAAGTGGTTCAGGGAAAAGTACGTTACTTCGCTTAATCGCTGGATTAGAAAAGCCAAATGCTGGAACCATCACCATGGATGAGATAACTTTATCATCTCATGATACTTTCGTTGATCCATCAAAAAGACAGATAGGCATGGTCTTTCAAGACTACGCGTTATTCCCTCATCTCTCTGTCTATGAGAATGTCGCTTATGGTTTATTCAAGCTAAAGAAAAATGAAAAAGAGCTTATCGTGAATGATATGCTCCAAACAGTAGGTTTACTTGATAAAAAGGATTATTATCCTCATGAACTTTCCGGTGGCCAACAACAGCGTGTCGCACTGGCAAGAAGTTTAGTTGCTAATCCCAAAGTTCTTCTCTTGGATGAGCCGTTTAGTAATCTCGATACAGAATTAAGAGCTCAAATACGAAAAGATTTAAAGACCATTTTAGCAGAAAGAAATATCACAGGGATTTTCGCCACCCATGATCTCTCGGATGCGAATGATATTGCTGATCGGATGTTTGTCTTAAAAGAGGGATTATTTCTCGAGAAGTCTATCGATTAGACTTCTTGTTTTTTTACTGCCGTATTGATTGCGTTACGATAAACAACATATTTCGTGTACAGGAATTCGGTTACGAAATTGGTAATCATGGTTAGGGCTAAGACTAAATATTCATTCCAGCCAATCCCTGTTAGAGCATCACCCCACCACGTAGATGCTGGGGTAAACAATAAATAATAGAATCCCACTTTCAACATGGCGATTGGTATATTATTAGCAGATTTAAAGGTAAACTTTCGATTCAGTGTATAATTCCATAACACACTTAATGTTAAGGCAATTAAGTATGCAGGCCAATAGATGAGATTGGCTATTTCAAATAAAAGCGTAAAAGTGATCGCTTGAATTGCACCTGCTGAGATTGAAAAAAATGTGAATTTGATAGCTTGAATCCAGGATTCATTCTGTTGATAATTCTCGTTCATCGTTGACTCCTTTTTAAGCATAACATGCTCATAGGCTATGATATGCTCATTTTATGCGCATGTCAATCCTTTATTATAGAATCGATGGCTAATGTTCATTTTTTAATAATGTGTGATAAAATAAACGCAAACATATCATCTCATGGGGGAGATTAAACATGTCAATAACAAGAGATTCATCAATAAACACTATAAAGAGAAAAATTTGTCTATTTTTTGTTATATTTTCATTATTGATCCTCTTGGTGAACTGTCACGCAAAACCTGTTTATCTTGAAAATCCATACTTTACTGATGAAACAGAAAATACATTTGTTGAATTCAAGAAAGCCTATCAACAATATTTAACTAAACTTGACGAGTATTACGATTCACAATATGCGGTACCTTCACCCTTTCTTTCGCTTAAACAAGCCATTGAAAGCTCGAACGATTATATTCCAATCTATTACCAGAACACCATGAGAAAAGAGGATCTTTCGATCAATCATCATCTAATTAATGAAATTCAAAGTTTCCATTCATCGACGTTATACTTTTTCATCAATAGTTATCACATGGATTTTGAGAATGGCTTATTGGCTGAAGAAGGTTGTCAAGAAAATGTGCCATGTGAAAATGATCAGGGTGAACGTATCCATTTTTCCATGAATCAAAAAGAACTTTATATGTCTTATCAACACCATGAGTATGTGAGTGAATCACTGATATCCCTTGATGGTGAAAACAAACTACATGTAGAATTCACCCAAGCGTTGAAGTTTGAAGATGAATTGTATGCGTTAAGTTACCTTAGTTTTGAAGAAGGAATCGCCGAGTATGCAATGGCATATAATAACTTAAATTACACAAACAAAGAGTTTTCCATCTACCAACATGATATACATTCTGGTGAAGCAATTACGTTAAACTTACATCAAGATCATCTCTATAGAATAACCTATTATAATAAATCTAACAATCAAGAATTTGTCACCTATTTTGGTCCTGAACGAGTCATTGAGACAACAAACTTTAATCAATATATCGATCAACGCTTATCTTTTTCTATCAACAATCAGTTTACAAAAGCACATATTCGTCTCAATGATCTTGAAGGATGGAACATGTTAACACGAATTGTTGAAGAGGGCATCAGTCTGTTGGATTATGAGGTCTCGATGAATGGAATACTATTAGATTCAGGATTTCATGTTGAGATTATACCTTATTTAGGGGCGGTCTATTATGAACCTACTTTAGATTTTGATTTAGGTCGAATTCCAGAAGATCTCATTACCCTTGGTCGATATGGGCTTTACACTGGATTTGATGATGAAAAATTAAACCAAATTTTTAGTGATTATCACACGGGTTTGAATCAACTTTTAATTCGATTTAATCTTAATATGAACGACAATGAATTAAAAGATATAATATTGGATAAAATGATTGATTACTATAACTTGAAATAAAAAAAGCAGACCTATGAGTGTGTCTGCTTTAGTGATGATTATTTATTTCTGAGATTCATTTTGTTGATGCTTACGCACAATATTCATGAGTTCAACACAGACGGATTCCACATCACTAATGACGCCGATGCGAAATTCGCCCATTAACGTATGGATGATCACTTTACCATATGAATAGTGCATCATCCTTGAATGCGCTCTTCTTGGAATCGCGGATGTAATCTGATCAAGGGCGATCGTTTCCGTTCGTTTTATGTAATGAAGATATAGATTTTGTTCATCATAGGTAATCATCGATGATGGTTTTTTTGATTGTACGATGATATCAATGATTAAATACACGATGAACACAGGAACAAAAATAACCAAGAGACGTTGTGTTTCATCCGAATAGTCTCCCTTTAGATACACCAAAATCCCACCAAGTAAGCCTAAAATAATCAACGCAAAAACACTATTTCCGATATTTCCGGATGATTTGACACCTAAAACTTGTTTCATTTTCCCCCACCTCGAAAGTTTGAAAACTTCAATGACATTGTATCATATGACAATATTGGAATCAATCATGCTTTTTAAATGGAGATGTGCTAAAATAAACCTAGATATAGCATTTGGGGGGTATTAACATGGATATAAAAAGTCAACAATGTGTTTTTTGTTTCATATGTAAAAAGATAAGTCTATTAATGACTGTATTTTTAATGCTTGTTCTTCTTTTTGGCTGTGGTACGAAAGCAGAACCAGCAGACAATCCTTATTTTGAAGATGATACGAAAGATGATTTTGATATCTTTTTTGCTCGATATGAATGGATGATGGAGGAGTTAAAAGCCTATTATCTAGCTAACTACTACTATGACGCATTTATATCTCCATTCGATTATCAAACTAAAGAGGGATATCGGCCTTTACCTCAACAAGAACTATATACAAAAGAAGATCTTTCGATCAATGATCAAATCATCGATGAAAGACACTTATTTAGAAGTTCAGGACTCTTTTATGCTGTTGATAATGATCGTTTTATGTATCTGAGTGTTCTTGATGATGTTGAATGTCAAGAAAACACATACTGTAAAGATGCAGATGGAAACTTCATTCACTTTTCGACAGATGATGATAAGGTCTATTTTCATTATCGTGTTCAATTCTGGTCAGGTTACATCTATGATTATATGTACTATTTTTCGATGGAAAGAGACAAACTTCATCTAACATTCCTTCATAAAATCTACAATGAATATAGTTTAGAAGTTGAAGATATTCATTATGTCGAGTATATCGAAGGTGAGAAGGAAGTGAACATGATCTATGATGGTCAGATATTCTTATCACTTTATGACATAGAAACAGGTTATATCATGGAAAAGGAACTAATCACTGAGGATCGCTACGGCATTCGTTATTATGATGTGGCAAGTGAAATCGAGTATTGGACACACTTTGATAACAATCAAGAGTATGAGGAATATGTTTTCGCAACTTTCTTCAAGAATCATCGATGGGCGATCGATATTGCAAAAAGGATTAATGATGTTGATTATTATAAAGTTCGGTTGAATGCTTTTGAGGGATGGGATCAATTTCATATGGATTGGACCGATCAGATTTCCATATTTCCTACGGCTTTTCTCTCACGTGAAGGACAAAACCTAGACATTGATACTCAAATCCGATTTGATCTTGCACTTGGTGATGTTTTCATCCAAGACATGTATATTGATATTCAATCACTCACCTCACAAGGGGTTTATTATGAATATGATGACCAAGACATCATCGAGATTTGTGACAACTTTAGAGAAAGTGTTCCTGCTTTAGAATATACCTATAATTTATATCAATCCAATCAGGAGTTATTGGATCGATTTAATGAAAAAACGATGAGTGAATTCACATTCCCTTTATATTGATCTTATTTGACAAATAAAAATCCACGCCTTCAAGACGTGGTTTTTCTCTCACGCCTACAAGGCTCTA
>JBBIMC010000094.1:0-2497 GCA_037444605.1 Mycoplasmatota bacterium
CCTTGTTTCACGAGTTCATCGACTTCTCCAATGATCTCTTCTTTCGATCGTGAGCGTTCTTTACCTCTCGTATAGGGGACAATGCAATACGTGCAAAATTCATCACATCCAAACATGATATTGACCCATGCTTTAAATTGATGTTGACGTACTTTAGGTAAATTTTCGATGATCTCACCTTCACGTGAGAAGACTTCGATGACACGTTCTTTGTTGAACATGGCTGTTTCGATATATTCTGGTAATTTATGAATGTTATGTGTTCCAAAAACAATGTCTACGTGTTGATATTTCTTTAATACACGTTCAACGACATTTTCTTCTTGGGCCATACATCCTGCTAATCCCAAAATCAGATCGGGATTTTGACGTTTATAGTTTTTTAGGCGACCAAGTTCACCCCAAATACGACTTTCCGCGTTTTCGCGAATCGCACATGTATTGATAATGATGATATCGGCATCACTTTCTTCATGGGTTGCTTTGAAACCCATCAGCTCTAAAATACCAGCCATCGTTTCGCTGTCTGCTTCATTTGCCTGACATCCATAGGTATCGATCTTATACGTCTTTCCTAAACCTATTTTCTGATGAGCATCGCTGATATCAAATTGTAATTCTTCAATGGTTGATTTGGTTCTTTTTCTCGCCTGCTTTAAATCAGGTTTGAAATATTTATCTAAGTCTATGTTGTTCATTTCATCACCGTGTTCTATTATACAGCAAAAAACAGTGTGGCCTACACTGTTTCGCTTTCAATGTGAATCCTTTCAATCGTTTTTTTAACAAAGTCTAAACTGACAGCATTGAGTTGTCTTGGGCCATCTGCAACCTCATTTGGGATCGAAAACCCATTTAAAAAACGGTTGATCACAATTTGTTTATCGACACCGATTACACCATCTCTTGGTCCTGTCATTCCAACATCTGTCATATAAAGTGTCCCTTTAGGGAGGGCTCTTTCATCGGCTGTCTGAATATGTGTGTGTGTCCCAATGACTGCAGATACACGACCATCAAGATAATGCCCTAGGGCTACTTTTTCAGACGTTGCTTCTGCATGGATATCAACAAATACAAAGTCAGCTGGATTTTTTTCGATGATGTCATCGATTCCCGTAAAGGGGCACTGAACTTGTGGATTCATGAAGGTTCGTCCTAATGCGTTGATGACCAACACTTTCTTTCCATTGAAATTCATTGTGATGAAACCACGTCCTGGAGCTTCACGGAAATTAAAAGGGCGAACAATATTGGCTTCATCAATAAAATCAAAGAGTTCCTTTTGACCCCATACCCAGTTTCCCATTGTGATCATATGAACACCAGCAGTCATCAGTTCTTTGTAGATTTTTTGCGTAATCCCGCGTCCATGTGCGACATTTTCCGCATTACAAATGACTAAATTAGGTTTGTATGTTTCCTTTAATGTAGGAAGATGCGTGAGTAACATCTCTAACCCCGGACGACCATATAGATCGCCAATAAATAATATTTTCATACTTTCAACTCTTTCTAACAAAAAGAGGCCAGAGCCTCTTATTTTGCAATGTCAGTGGCACGTGTTTCACGAATGACAGTGACTTTAATGGTACCTGGATACGTCATCTTTCCTTCGATTTGTTCTTTGATTTCACGTGCAATCTTGAATGTTGATAAATCATCGATTTGTTCTGGCTTAACAATCACGCGAACCTCACGTCCTGCTTGGATCGCATACGATTTTTCAACACCTGGAATTTCATTGGAAATGGCTTCTAATTGTTCTAATCGCTTGATATAGTTTTCCATGGATTCAGAGCGAGCACCGGGGCGTGCAGCGGAAAGTGCATCTGCTGCAGCAACCAAGATCGCAATGATCGATTCTGGTTCTTTATCTCCATGGTGCGACGCGATAGCATCGACCACTTCTTTGGGTTCTTTATAGCGATTGACGATATTGACACCGATTTCAACGTGACCACCTTCAATTTCATGGTCGACTGCTTTACCGATATCATGGAGTAATCCCGCACGACGTGCTAAGAATTCATCCTCACCAATTTCCACAGCAAGTTTTCCAGCAAGGAAAGCTGCTTCAATCGAATGCTTCAATACGTTTTGGCCGTAACTTGTTCTAAAACTTAAACGACCAAGTAATTTCACTAAATCGGGGTGAATCTTTCCGATACCTGTCTTAAAGACGGCATCTTCACCTGCCTCACGGATAAACATATCCACTTCGACACGCGCTTTTTCAACGACTTCTTCAATACGTCCTGGATGAATACGTCCATCCGAGACTAAGGTGCTAAGTGCACGCTTAGCGATTTCACGTCTGATAGGATCAAACCCTGATAATACGACAGCTTCAGGGGTATCATCAATGATTAAGTCAACACCGGTTAATGCCTCAATGGTGCGAATATTACGTCCTTCACGACCAATGATACGACCTTTCATATCATCATTGGGTAAATCAACGACTGAGACTGTGCTTTCTGTTGTTGTCTCACTT
>JBBIMC010000094.1:2532-5385 GCA_037444605.1 Mycoplasmatota bacterium
ATAACTGTTTAGAACGACCATTGACTTCATTTTTCGCTTTTTCTTCTTCATCTCTAATGTAAGTTGCGATTTCATCAGAGATAGACGCTCTGACACGTTGCATGATAATTTCTCTGGTTTCCTCTACGGTTAACCCAGAGATCTCCATCAATTTTTCTTCTTGCTGTTTTAAGACTTCTTCCGCTTTGCTATTTAATTGTTCGAGTTGATTTCTCTTTTCTTCGAGCTTTTCTTCGCGAAGAGCTAATGTTTCTTCACGTTTGTCAAGATGTAGGGCACGGCGATTCAATGTATCTTCACGCTGTGAAACCTTATTTTCAAGGTTGAGCACGACTTGACGGCGTTCGCGCACATCATTATCAAATTCCTTGCGCAACGCGAAAATCTCTTGTTTAGCTTCTAAAACACTTTCTCTTTTGGCTTTTTCGGCTTCTTTTTTTCCGTCTTCAACAATTTTTTCAGCGGTGGCACGGCTTGTCTTTAGATTCTTTTCGTGATGCCAGACACGAATGAAATATCCTCCAATAAGGGCGCCAACGATTAGCAAACCGGAGATGATGCCTTCGACAGCATTGAGTGCTACTAGTAGCATTCTAACACCTCCATAGTTTATTTAAAAAACAACAGATATACTCATATTGTCTTAATCTTACTGCATTCAATTAATTATACCCTATTTTTGGTTGCTAAGTCAACGATGAAAGACCTTAAGTTCTTTCCAGATTCAAGATTTAATAATTGTGAGAAATCATGGGATATTAAGAATGTTGTCACCAATATATCAAGTGTACGACTATTCATTTACTCCATTCAATTTTGTCTTCTTTCGTGTATAATAGAAAATGAAACATTTACACAAAAGGAGTTTACCTGATGGCAAAATTATCAACCGAGGCTATTAAGCCTACATTCTGGGCTTGGATTCATCTTAACCGAATCAAAATCGCACTTATTCTTTTCCTAGTGGTTGTTCCATTTACGTTAGCCTTAATCATTTATACAGGCACTTATGCAAATGGTCAACGTGTTCATTTCGATGCGGAAGTCACCGAAAGCACAACCTATATCAAAGATTTTGTCGAACCTGATGAAATCGATGCGCTCGAATTATCGATTCAATGGACTGAACTGAAGCATCCCACCGAGGATGAAACAGGAACCCTTACGGGTGGCTACTATCGGTTCAATATTCTTTATACTGCGAAAACGAATTATGAGATTATTTCTGTCTCCGCGACACCTGTCCTAAAGACACCTTGGACGGATCAACAAGTGATTGGAACACGTTCTACAGTTACGACCACCAATCGTGCGTTCACGATTCTTTATAACGAAGATTTACCCCTTAGACCTTTATGGTTTGTAACTGTCAATGAACCTAATCTTTATTTGAAAGTCGAATATACGTTTATCACCGCTTCCAATCAAGTAACGAAAACCGTCTATGTCGCATTCCCACTTCATGATCTAAACCCTGATAAAGTCGTTTCATAATGTAGACAATCCACAAGATTGTCTTCTTTTTTAGGAGGAAACATGACACAGATTCAACACCAAAGCATGATTATTGTGGCTGCTATATTATTCATCGTTGTCATTGTGATGAATGTTTTAGCGAATAGTTTACCCCTTGGTGGCATCACCACAGGCGCAGTATCATATCGCTATCCCAATTTATTTCAACCTTCAGGAATGACATTTTCGATTTGGGGCGTGATCTACCTTTTGCTCGGATGGTTCACCATCTTTCAGCTCTCAACACTCACTCAACCATTGGTAGAACGCGTTGATGCATCCTTTTATCTCAACCTTTTGTTTGCGATCAGTTCAATCTTCAATGTCCTGTGGTTGCTTTCTTGGCATTATAATCGCATCATGTTATCGATGGTGATGATGGTAGTCTTTTTAATCAGTTTACTTATCGCAACTCGGTATGCGATGCCTCTCAAAGGCATTAGTGCTGTTGCATTCTCTGTTTATTTAGGGTGGATTTGTGTTGCTACTATAGCGAATGCATCGATCACACTGGTTTCTATAGGTGTCGCTTCATTTTCAAACCTATCCATCATTTTAACGATACTCATCCTAATTATTGGTGTAGTCATCGGAAGTGTTTATGCATTGAAAGACAATAATCTTGCCTTCGCTCTTGTCTTCTTATGGGCATATCTGGGGATTTTTATCAGGCATTCCAGCGGTGAATCACTCACAAGGACCTATCCCGTTATTCTTTATTCAACAGGTGGTCTTCTTCTGATGTTGCTCATGCTAAACATCATTATCGGTTTACGAATCTTTAAGTAAAAAAATAGCCAGCAATTTTGCTGGTTATTTCTTTTATTTGGTGATATCTAAATGAATTCGTCCATCTTTAATTTCAACAATACGATCAGCTTTTTCAGCGATGTGACGATCATGGGTAATAATGATGAACGTCGTTTTGTATTTTTGGTTAATTTCTCTCAGCAAATCATAGACTTGTTCTGTGGTATCACTATCAAGATTTCCGGTAGGTTCATCCGCCAAAATGATTTTAGGTTGATTGATCAATGCACGCGCAATGGCGACACGTTGTTGTTGCCCACCTGATAAATTAATCGCTAAATTATTCTTTCGATCTTTTAATCCCACAATGTCAAGAAGCTCATTCGCTCTGGCAATGACCTCATCATTGATTGGTTTTTTTGAGATGCGGTAGGGCATCAACACATTTTCTAAAGCGGTAAACTCTGGAAGTAAATAATGGAATTGAAAGATGAAACCAATCATCTCGTTTCGCAGATTGGAGAGTTCATCCTTTGACATATCTTGTGTGCGTTTCCCGTTGATCAAGACTTCACCCGAGGTGGCTTT
>JBBIMC010000094.1:5395-5962 GCA_037444605.1 Mycoplasmatota bacterium
AATATTTAAAAGTGTACTTTTCCCAGATCCTGATTGACCAATAATCGAAGTAAATGAAGATTCTTCAATGGAGAGGGATAAATCAAAAACGACCTGGGTAGGATTCTTCGTCTGTACCCCATAGATTTTATTGATTTGTTTTAATTCGACAACATTAGGCATTACGGATCACCTCGATAACAGTCATCTTAGACGATTTAATGGCAGGAATAAGCGACGCTAGTGTGGAAGCGATCAATGCGATTGAAGCCGATAAGGCGATAAATCCCAAATCAATGGAGAGGGGAACAACAGGTGTTCCATCTGGATTAAGGGCAAATGTTGTAAAGGCATAGCTTAAACCTAACCCCAACAAAACACCTCCTAAAGCGCCAAAAATACCTAAGATAAATCCTTCAGATAGGAACACAAAGGAAGCATCACGATCCAAAATTCCCATCGCTTTCATAATGCCAATTTGCTTGGATTTCTGCATGACGGTGATCGCAAGTGTCGAGGATATCCCAAGAACTACAGAGATAATGACAAATACTTGAATCATGAGCGATGAGATGCTTTGTCCTTGTA
>JBBIMC010000095.1:0-3070 GCA_037444605.1 Mycoplasmatota bacterium
GGTATGGAACTTACTAAATATCTTGGTACTGACAAAGTTAAAGATGACAAGCCTAGCGAAGAACTGAAGAAATAATCGATTATAAAGAGAGCAAGCACAAGGTGTTTGCTCTTTTCTTTATGCCATTTTTAAGTAAAATACCAATAAAATGAGTATACTAAAAGTAGATAGAGTGAGAGGAGGTTTTCATAAATGAAAAGAATACTTGTGTTCTGGTTCGTCATTGTCATAACATTATTTTCGTTTGCGAACACTTCCACCATAGACGATTCTAAAATTCAAGTTATGCGCTATGTGAATGGAGAAGATGATGCCACGCGTATCGCTTTAGTGTATGATTTAGAGTTAGTGAGTGTTTCATCTTTTGGGTTTGCAGTTTATGAAACAAATCAAAATCAAGTTCAAGATTTGAAAACAGCAGGGTTTGAAATCAATGGAGAATATCAGATTACTGGTGGAAAAGTGACTCCGATAACCAATGATCCCTATCTCAATGATCAATATGCCCTAGATATGATGAACATACCAGAAGCTTGGACAGTTTCTGAAGGGTCAAGTAATGTCTTAATTGCCATTATCGATACAGGGATTGATACCGATCATCAGGAATTTGTAGGTCGTATTTCACCCTTATCCTATAATGCAAGAACCAAAGTTTCCTCTTCGACCTCACTTGCACATGTTGAAGATGATAATGGTCATGGAACACATGTCGCAGGTGTAATTGGGGCGAATAAAAACAACAATTTAGGGATTGCAGGCATTGTCCAACAAAGTCAGCTGCTCATTATTAAAGCGAATAACGCGGATGATCCGTTGACAGAAGATGATGAATCAGAGAACTTCATGGATGCTTCTATCGCTGAAGGTATTCATTATGCACGGCTTCATGGAGCGGATATCATCAATTTAAGTTTAGGGACATCATCCATCAATGCTTTGACCAGAGATGCCGTTGAAGCAGCGATAACTGCAGGGATTTTAGTCGTTGGAGCGAGTGGCAATGATGGAAATTCTACCCGTTATTATCCTGCATCGTATCCTGGTGTGATCAGTGTAGGATCTGTGAATTCACTTTCCATTCATTCAACATTTTCGAATTATAATGATGCTTTGGATGTGGTAGCTCCAGGGGAAGCGATTGTGACGACCGGATTAAATAATGGTTATTTCTCCGTCTCGGGAACATCACTTGCTGCACCACAAGTAACCGGAATCCTCGGTTTGCTTGTTGCTGCTTATCCCAGTTTTACGGCTACCCAAATCAGTGACTTGTTAATCAATTCTGCGTTTGATTTAGGGAATGTAGGGTATGACATTTATTATGGGTATGGTCTGGTCGATGCAGCTGAAGCGTTATCAATTGATTATATTACCATACAGTTTGAAACCAATGGAGGAAGTTTGATTGCACCTATATCTGTGGTGTCTGGTTGGCCATTTGAAGTTGAAGATCCAATCAAGGTCGGTCACGAATTTCTTGGTTGGTATAAAGACGTCGCACTAACCATACCATTTAATATGGGTGTCGACACATCAACAACCAATCTCACGCTTTATGCGAAATATGTACCATTAACTTATTTGGTGTCTTTCATCAGTTCAGGGTCATACGTAGCACCTATCGAGGTCATCTATAACAACACGATCAATCCACCTGAGTCGCTACGTGAAGGGTATGAATTTATAGGCTGGTTCTATGATGAGAATTATACAACTCCATATTTGGGAGAACCCATCACGACACATACGGTTCTTTATGCCCAATTTCAGCCTTTAATCTATCAAGTGACCTATTATGTGGGTGATATCGTATACGCTACTGAATTCTATCCATATGGATCGGTTATTGTACCAATAACACCAATATCTGAATATCCTTTCATCGGTTGGTATTTATCAAACGCGTTTATCACCCTTTATGAGAGTGAATCCATCATCAGTGACTTATCGTTATACGCAAGATTTAATGATGGTCAGTACCAAGTGACATTTTATGACACGGATGGTCAGTCGATCTTATCCTCTACGCTCATTTTGTATGGTGGTGAAGCGGTTGCACCAGAAGATCCTACTAAAGAGAATTCACCATCATTCAGTTATACATTTAGTGGATGGAGTGTTCCTTTTGATATAGTCACTGAAGATCTTAACATCTATCCTATCTTTGATAAAACATATTTACCAGAATCAGTGTATCTAAAGCCTGGCATCGATACTGTGCGAGCTTTTGATCTGTGGATCGATGGTGGCATTCAATTGGAAGATCCCATCTTATCGCTTCAAACCATAATCACTGAAGAGAGTGAAACCACCATAAGAATTACCTATCGTGTCTATGATGGTGAGACGCTTATTGACACAAGAATTCGCATGGTGAGTATTCTTGATCAAGAACCTGTTGTGATTACGATCAATCCTAATGTGACCACCATCCAAATGGGGGACACCTATCAAGATCTTGGTGCGACATCTTCCAAGGGTGACGTGGTCATAAGTGGCGAAGTCAATACGTCAGTTCCAGGTGTATATCAACTTATTTATTCGGTCACTCTAGACGATACCATCTATCAAAAATCTAAGTTTGTTTATGTTTTAGATGACACTGACTATCACCCAACTGTCATCGTGGGAATTATTCTAGAGAAACGGTGGTGGTTGTTATGAGAAAGATTGGATTATTATGGATGTTGATCAGCGTTATCATCCTCTCATCATGTGTTGAACCATCACTTGACTATCTTGAATTTACGCTCAATCCAGGAAATGATACCACTGAACTCAATGCACCTTATCAAGACCCTGGTGCGACTGCGATGTATGGATTTAAAGTGTTAACAGTTGACGTGATCACAAATACTGTGGACGTAACTACTTTAGGTGTCTATGAAATTATCTATCAGGCAACCTATGGGTCATTAACACAAACATTAAAGCGTGTGGTCACAGTGATTGATGAAACAGCACCGACGTTAGCACTTAATCCTGGGATCGATACGATCAAAGCTGGTACTGAATGGATCGATGCAGGTGTAACCATGTCAGATAATTCTGGATTATCCATAGATCT
>JBBIMC010000095.1:3150-5926 GCA_037444605.1 Mycoplasmatota bacterium
AATCAATCACAGATTCAACGTGTAATATACGTCATAGAATAAAAAAATCCTCAGTCGAGGATTTTTTTTATTTCACCGGGAAATAGACATTGATGCTTTGATCATCATCTTCAAACAAGAAGAAGATGTTTGTCATCGTGATCCCTTTACCATGGGATTTGACAAACGCATCAAGTTCATTTTTATTACTTTTAATCACTTCTTCAAAATTCTCTTTTGGTACTTCTGCTTTGACGTATTCGCCAGCTTTAATCACGAGTTTCTGAAAACCATTAGGAAGCGTATGATTGGGTTCCATCAGAATATAAGCCACGACTAAGGTTTCAGTATTACCGTTTTTACTGATCGACATCAATGTGTAATAATACTCCATTGATGTGACCTGATTGTGGTCACCATATGCCTTTTTTAAATCATCCAATGTTGGCCCTTTTTGGCTTCCATAAGCCATTGCGGTTGTCATTTCAGGTAAAGATACAAATTGAAAATTCATAGTGTTCTCCTTATTCATAATGTGCGTTCATTTCTTTTATAGTACCACGTGCCTTAAGAAAAATATACAACTTCATGTAAAAAAACTTAAAAAAAGAATGCTTAAATCTACCTTTTCAACTTATATGTATTATAATGAAAGTGAAGATAAAAGGAGGGATTCAAACTATGTGTTTTTTTTGGCGTAAAAAGAAAAAAGCGTTAAAGGAAGAAAAAGTTGTTCAGGAACAGAAGGTAGAACCCGTTCAAGAAGCACCCAAGACCCCAGCTCAAGAAGTCGCACCAAAAGTTGAACCCAAAGTAGAACCAGTGGTTACCAAAGAGATTCAAAGTGAACCTGTTAAAGAGGTAAAGGAAGCACCTGTGGTTGCTGCTGAAACTCCCATCGAGGAATCAAAAGAAGAGATTGTTGAGGATGCAAAAAAGTCTGCTCCAAAAATAGCGAAGTATCATGTCTCACAAAACAAAGACGAAAATAGCGATAATTTTAAAAAATGGCGTGTACGTAAGGAAGGTTCAACGAAGACCATCAAATTCTTTGATACCCAGAAAGAAGCCATTGAATTTGCGGAACAACTCGCTGAATCTGCAGGTTCATCCGTTGTTATTCATAAAGTGGATGGATCAATTCGTAAGCAAGACTATACAAAGAAATAACCCCATTTTATAATCATAGAAGATGTTGATAACACGTTGTTATGAACATCTTTTTTGTAGTATAAGGGTGGTTTTTCGCAACTTACCGGATTTATCCTCATCGATGATTGTCTCTTTATGTTAAGATAAGTAATGAAAGTATGGTGTATCTATGAAACTGCTGCTGATTAAAAACGAACAAATCGAAGAGATTAAAGTGACTGTGGAAGCAAACGAGAACGATCCAGAACTTCCCAAAATTCTTCGGGCACTCGAACAACTAAGTGTCGATTTTACGGGGAAAAAGGATGGAAAAAACTATCTATTTGCTCCTCAAGATGTCTACTATATTGAAAGCACAGAAGATCAATGTTTGTTATACACAAAAAATGACGTGTTCGACTGTAAATATCGACTTTATGAAATCGAAGAGATGCATAAAGCATTCCTCAGGGTCAACAAGCAAGTTGTTGTTAATGTGGACAAGATTAAATCATTTCGATCGACATTTAACGGAAAACTAGAAGCAACACTATCAAATCTTGATCGAATTGAAATCTCAAGATCGTATGTTCAAGCCCTGAAATCACGCTTAGGAGGTCAATAATGAAACGTTATCTTAAACTTTTTGCGTATGTGTATACACTGACCAATATCTTTGCATTTGTCATAGCGTTATGGGTGATCAGAAGGTTTGATGTTAACCTACCGATCCGTGAGATTTTCTTCGGTGTAATCGCAAATTCTATGTTGATTGCTTTATCCATTATCATATTTAAAAAGACTTGGGGAAACGGAATCCTCAATGTGATCTTAGGCTATTTAATCCTTTTACCTGTTCCATTTTCAATCAATCGCATGTATGATGGCTATGTTTTGAGAAGACCAGCACTCATCTATACTTTGGGCTTAATCTATGCGGTATTATACACGTTAGTTCTCATATACGCACACCATCGCAATAAAAAGGATGAGAAAAACTTAAACGATCTTATCAAAGACAAAGATGATTCCCCAAAACAGGCAGATTAGCCTGTTTTTTTTACCTTATCAATGTGTCGTTTTTATGTTACAATAATCATGACATAAGATGGAAAGTGAAGGATTAATCATGCTCGATACGTTTTTATTTGCTGCCAATGCCATTTTACCCATCGTGGTGATCATTACCTTAGGTTATGGATTAAGACGCATCGGATTTATGGATTTGCATTTTGTTAATCTACTCAATAAATATGTATTCAGAGTAGGGTTACCTGTCTTACTCTTTTTGAATATCTACAGTATCGAACAATTCAGTGATATCAAATTTGGTGTCATTCTTTTTGCCATATCAATGATGCTTGTTTTATACGCTATTGGATACTTACTGATCCCGATTTTGGTAAAAGATCCGAATCAAAAGGGAGTCATCTTGCAAGTGATTGTCCGCTCCAATTTCGCGCTTATTGGCATTCCCCTAGCACAGACATTAGGTGGCGTAGAAGCAATGGCAATCGTTGCACTTATCTCAGCGTTTACGATCCCACTCGCCAATGTGCTATCGGTGGTTTCATTGACGATGTATCAAACGAATGAACTTGGTGAACGCATTAGTTTCAAAAAGGTATTGCAAAACATTGTGACCAATCCCCTCATCATCGGTGTG
>JBBIMC010000096.1:0-5790 GCA_037444605.1 Mycoplasmatota bacterium
TGATTTATCCGATGTCCCCGCCGCTAAGAAGCGAAGATCTTCGGCTATTGGTGAAGTAGGTCCCATGGGAAGAATTTTAATCCGTGGCGAATATGGTCATGATATCGTCGACGAACTCAAACCTCTCGATCACGAAGTCGTCATCGATAAACCAGGTAAAGGTGCTTTCTATCAAACTGATTTACATAGCATTTTACAAAATAAGGGCATCGAATCTTTAATCTTCTGTGGCGTGACCACACATGTTTGTGTGCATACCACCATTCGTGAAGCCAATGACCGTGGCTACGAATGCTTAATGATTGAAGATGGTACCGCTGCATTTGATCCTAGAGATCAAGAAGCAGCGATTCGCATGGTGAATCAACAAGGTGGTATCTTTGGATGGACAACCACCAGTCAACTATTACTTAAAGGACTAAAATAAGAAAAGGAGAACGTCATGTTTAAAAATCTTAAAGGTGGTACCCCATGGTGGGTCAAAGGAGACCTTAACGGTTTCTTCGGTTTATTCTCTAACGTTTTAACGAATTTCTTAGCAGCAACAGGTTTACTCTTAGTCATTGGCATGCCCAATAACATCGTATTTGGTAGTGTTGTTCCTGGTACAGCAGTCGCTGTAGGTCTTGGTGGCATCATTTTAGCCCTTCAGGCAAAACAACTCTCTATTAAGAGCCAAAGAAGTGACATTACAGCGATGCCTTATGGCTTATCTGTTCCTCACTATTTCGTTGTTGCATTTGGTGTCATTGGTGTCGTTTTTGCGGCTACAGGTGATTGGGAAACTGCATGGGCAGCCGGCGTTGTTTGGAACTTAATTCAAGGTGCCATTATGAGCGTTGGTGCATTCGTAGGAATCTATATTAAGAAATATATTCCTCGTGCCGCGATGTTAGGTGCACTTGCAGGTCTTGCGATTACGTATATTTCCATGAATCCTGCGGGTCAAGTGTTCACCACTCCTTATATTGGAATGACTTCATTAGCGATTATTTTCGTAGGTTGGTTTGCGTTAAAGAAGATGCCATTTGGCATCCCTGCCGGCGCATTTGCGATCATGATTGGGACCATCTTAGCATGGGTCACCGGTTATATGGATCCAGCAGCTGTTGGCGAATCTGTGTCCAATGTCGGTTTAAGCTTACCCAACTTAGCGTTCAATTTATTAGGTAAAGGTTTTGCTCAAATTGCACCTTTCTTACCTGCAGCTATTCCTCTAGCCATTTATGACTTCCTAGAAAGTTTAGATAATCTAGAAAGTGCATCCGTTTCAGGTGAAGAATATAATGTGCCTAAAGCGATGCTTGTTCCCGCTGGTCTCACATTACTTGGATCATTCTTAGGTTCACCATTCCCAACGATTATTTATATTGGCCATCCTGGTTGGAAGTCTACTGGTGCACGTATTGGTTACTCATGGGTCACCGGTGTTGCTATTCTCTTGCTCGCGTTCTTAGGTTTCATGAATTTCGTTTTAGCCGTGATTCCTCTTGTCGCATTGTTACCTATCTTAATGTATATCGGTGTCGTCATCACCACCCAAGCCTTTGCAAGTACTGAAAAGCGTCATATGCCAGCGGTTGCCTTATCATTCATTCCATTGATTGCTGGTTATGTCACCTTGCAGGTTAAAAATGCGATTGCAGCTACAGGTGGAACTTTAGATTACGGTGCTTTAGCGAATACAGGTATTCCTCTACTCGGTTGGGAAAGACTCGCTGCAGGGGATATCTTAGTGGGTATGTTAGTTGCAACCATCGCAATCTTTATTATCGATAAGAAGTATTTAATTGCAGCTATGTGGTCACTCATTTCTGGTGTGCTTGCCTTCTTTGGATTTGTTCACGCAGGTAATATCGGTTTTGCAACCGGTTGGCAAGTTGCTGTAGGTTATGCTGCAATGGCAGTTGTCCTTGTCGTCATGAACTATTATCGTCCTCATGAAAACAAGCATGAAGGCACAGAAAGCTAACGTCATTTCCATCGATCAAACGATCCTAGAAGAACTCAAGATGAATGGTGCCTCCGTCAAAGGTGTTTACACGAGCACCATTCATCTTTCTTTAAACACGCGTATTTTAACGGTAGGATCCAAGATAGGCAAAGGAAAACATCACATCGTCATTGATCAGTCCCTTGATTTCTATGAAGCGAATATTGTTCAAGGAACGAAAGTTTTACTACAACAATCAATGATCAAACTTGGAGACATTGAACTTCATATAAACAAGGATTCTATGGTTGATTTTCAGCCTTATGAAAAGATTTATCGGCATAACCAACACACGATTTCTCTAAGAAAGACATTAAAAACCTATGTGATGCAAAGTCAAATCTATCAATCCTTTATGAGTGATCATACGCATTTGCTCCATCGTTTAATGATGGATAAAGTGGATGTGTTTATGCATAGTCCAGGTTATCCTTCTGCGTTATCGATTTTAGGATTAGGCATGGGATTAACCCCATTTGGTGATGATGTTTTGACTGGCTTTATCATGGGTTTAAATTCCCTTGGTAAAGAGTTACCTTGGATTCCTGATCTCGTTAATGATGCACATAAGAAAACATCATCGTTATCAGCACAAAATTTAAGAGATACCTTGGATCGATTATATCCTGACCTTTTTGTTGAACTTATTGAAGACTTCTTTATTAAAGAACAGCTGGATGCTGTGGATAAAGTGTTAGCATTAGGTGCGACGAGTGGTCTTGGTATCATGCTCGGATTTATTCAAGGTATTTCGTAGGAGAATATTATGAAAGATTATAAGATACTAAAAAATAGTTATTACGATTCAGTCACACTGATGAGCACGACGGTCACGATCAAGAAAGACTTAGGTCTCAAAGATCTTGTCATGTTTATGGGAACTGAGATGAATAAGGACATGATTAAGTCTGTCGGCCTTTATCATGGAGATATGGATCAAGCAGAACCCAACGATCTCATTTTAGCGACTGAATTTGAAGGTGAAAAAGAAGGTTGGGCAGATGATGTCATCAATCGGTTATCCTCACGTAAAAAAACTGAATCAAAAACCGACAAAACATATAAAACCATCCATCAGGCTACTCAAGATCATGAAGCAAATATCGCTGTGATCAGTGTGCCAGGCATCTACGCTGCTCATGAAGCGTACAAGGCACTTGAAGAAGGTCTTCATGTTATGTTGTTTTCAGACAACGTTTCTGTAGAAGATGAAATCTATTTGAAAGAATATGCCTTAAAGAAAGATTTACTCGTCATGGGACCCGACTGTGGTACAGCGATTATTAATGGAAAAGGTCTGTGTTTTGCCAATCAGGTGAAAAAAGGACCGATTGGACTGGTTGCAGCTAGTGGTACAGGACTACAAGAAGTGACGGTCATCATCGACCGATTTGAGGGAGGTATCACTCAAGCGATTGGTGTTGGTGGTCGTGATCTTTCTGAAAAAATTGGTGGACGCATGATGCTCAAGGGGATTGATGCCCTGGATGCTGATGAAGAGACAAAAGTGATTGTCTTGATCTCTAAACCTCCTCACCACTCTGTGTATGAGAAAATCATGGCTCGTTTAAAGCAGGTGACGAAACCTGTCGTCGTTTGTTTACTCGATCAAAAATCAGAAGAAACATTACCCAATGTATACTTTGTTTCAACATTAACCGAAGCTGCGACCAAGGCACTTTCACTCCTAAATCTCAAAACACCAGAACTGACCTTGGTTGATCAGGTACTCAAGCGTGTTTTAGATCAAGAAAAAGCCCACTTTGCTAAAGAACAATCGAAGATTAAAGGTCTATTCTGTGGTGGAACACTCACGGCCGAAGCACTATCGGTGATTCGTCCTAAAGTGGATCATATCACAAGTAATGTCGCGAAAAAAGACAAAGAAAAGATGCATGATCCTTTAGTCAGTGATGGTCATAATCTCGTCGATTTAGGCGATGATATTTTCACCCAAGGTAAACCTCACCCCATGATTGAACCTACGATTCGAAATGATCGGATTTTACAGGAAGCGAAGAATCCTGAAACCGCAGTGATCTTACTTGATTTTGAACTTGGTCTAGGTAGCCATGAAGATCCAGTAGGCGTCACGCTTGATGCGATTAAAGAAGCACAAAAACTCGCGCAAAAAGAAGGAAGATATCTGTCCTTTGTAGGGTATGTCTGCGGAACCAATCAAGATTTCCAAGGTTTAGATTATGCAGAATCACGATTAAAAGAATGTGGTGTTCTTGTCGCCAAAACCAATGCCCATGCAGCGTTGATCGCTGCAGAACTTGTTCAAGGAGGAAAACGATGAGCACGAAGACATTATTTAAAGAAGAACTCAAGGTCATCAATATTGGTTCACCTTCATTTGTTCAAGATTATGAGAAACAAAGTGTTCCTCACGTTCATCTCGATTGGGCACCACCCGCTTCTGGTAACCTCTTGAATCTTAATTTACTCGCAGAACTTAGACCTTACATGGAAAAGATTCATAAAGCTAATCAAGAAGCAGTCTCTCGCATTAAATCTGCTGAAGGACGCTTGATTGCTGTTAAGAAAGCATTTGATGTCATTCCCAATATGAATAAAAACACAATTCTTCACGCAGGTCCTCCCATTGAATTCAAAAAGATGGCAGGTCCGATGAAAGGTGCGATTATTGGGGCACTAATCTATGAAGGATTAGCAAAAAATGAAAAAGAAGCGATCAAACTTGCTGAATCAGGGGCGATCGAATTTGATAGTGCCCATCATCACGATGCTGTCGGACCGATGGCGGGGATCATTTCGCCTTCGATGCCAGTTCATGTCATTTATAATATCGTCCATCGTAATTACAGCTATTGTACGATCAACGAAGGTTTAGGAAAAGTGCTTCGTTATGGTGCAAACAGTCCAGAAGTCATTAAACGTTTAAAATGGATGGAAGAAACATTCCAACCTGTGATGAATGAAGCGTTGATCATCGCAGGTGGAATTGATGTGAAAAGCATCGTCACTCAAGCACTTCATATGGGTGATGAATGTCATAATCGAAATAAAGCAGCTTCCGCACTTTTCTTAAGAGAAGTGGCATCTTACATCCTACAGACCAAACAAGAAGACCAAAAGAAAAAAGAAGTCATCGAGTTTATTAAAAACAATGAACATTATTTCTTAAATCTATCGATGCCTTTCGCAAAAGTCGCACTCGATAGTGCACGCTATATCAAAGATTCCACAGTGGTTACAGTGATGAGCCGTAATGGGGTTGATTTTGGTATTCAGCTTGCAAATAGCTCCAAATGGTATACCGCACCTGCTAATTATGTCAAGGGACTTATGTTCCCTGGCTTTACTGAAGATGATGCTGCACCGGATATCGGAGATTCAGCGATCACTGAAACCTTTGGTATTGGTGGATTTGCGATGGGCGGTGCACCTGCGATTGTTCAATTTGTCGGTGGTCAAGTCTCGCAAGCCTTCGACTTTTCCAAACAGATGCATAAAATCACCACAGACAAACATCAGGTATTCACACTACCTCCATTAGATTTTATGCCCACTGCGTGTGGGATTGACATGATCAAAGTCGTTGAATCTAATATTCTACCCATTATCAATACTGGTATGGCACATAAAGAAGCAGGTGTAGGTCAAGTCGGCGCTGGACTCGTCAATCCCCCACTTGCATGTTTTGAAAAAGCACTCCAAGGATTTGCAAAAATGATGAAGGAGGAAAACGTATGAAAATACTCGTCGCTCTAGGCGGAAACGCCTTAGGCAATAACGCACAAGAACAACTAGAATTGGTGAAACATGCAGCG
>JBBIMC010000097.1:0-5702 GCA_037444605.1 Mycoplasmatota bacterium
GTGGAATAAATATGCGCTTGGGATGGTGATTGTTGTCATGATCCTCCATGCCGTCTTATATAGCAGTGGAAGTTTTCTTGCAACAGTGATGTATTTATTGGGCTTTCCAGCAACCATGCTAACGATGTTTTGGTTTAAAGTATTCCCAAAAAATCGGATTCGGCACGAAGTCTTGTTGCTGACGCTATATTATGCCACAGGGTATATCGCGTTGTTCCTGTTTCACAGCATTGCGATGTCTGTCCTTGGTGATGTCCAGTGGATCACGCTTTTGATCCGTCATAGCTTTAATTTTATTCTAGGATGGTTCATCCTTTGGATTATAGGAAGACAACAAGATTTACTTGTCGATATGAAATCATTTTTGATTAAAAAAAGTCAAGAAAGACAAAGAGAAGAGGATCATATTTTATGAAGAATCGCTTCAATCAAGATCTTAATCAAATGAGCGTTGATGATGTTCGTCATGAACTCTTTTTAGAAGATCTCGAACGAAACCGTTGGCATCGCTACCGACAACAAATCAAAAAAGATTGGCCCCTTTACGCGATGCTTATCCCCGCGATTCTCTTTTTCCTCATTTTCCGTTATATGCCAATCTATGGAATCCTTTCGGCATTTAAGGATCAACGTGTTCTCACCATTTCAATTGGTGATTCACCGTTCTCTGGCTTTTATGCCTTTCGATCATTAGTCATTGGTGACTATGCTCAAGATTTCTGGCAAGCGTTTAGAAATACCTTTGCGATTTCGATGTATGGCCTCATCTTTGGTTTCCCAGTCCCCATCATCTTAGCTCTCTTTTTCTCAGAAATAAAGAGTGATGTTTATCGAAGTGTTGTTCAAATTCTATCCTACTTGCCTAAGTTCATCTCAACTGTCGTAATTACATCAATTATTACTTTAATGCTCTTTGGTGGAAATGAACCACATCAAGCGCCAGGGGTTCTCGCTCAATTACTGATGAGCATTGGATTTGTCCCGGAGGGTACACGCATTCTTTTACAACCCCAATATTTCCGTTCAATTTATATCATCTCAGGAATCTGGGAAGGTGCCGGATACGGATCTATTGTTTATTTTGCAGCCGTCATGGCAATTTCACCCACCAACTATGAAGCAGCTCGCATCGATGGAGCATCCAAACTCGCTCAAATTCGCTATGTGACACTTCCTGGGATGGCACCAACCTTAACTATTATGCTGATCTTGCGTATTGGTGAAATCCTATCGGTTGGTTATGAGAAAGTGATTCTTCTCTACAATGTAGAAACTTATTCGACAGCTGATGTCATTTCAACCTTTGTGGCTCGTGTCGGAGGATTGATGGATCCCTCTGGCAGTATCCTCAATGTCGCAGCTTCAGCTGACTTATTCAATTCCATTATCGCGATGTTTCTTGTCATCGGAGCGAACTTTATCAGTCGTCGTGTCTCCGATACATCGCTCTTTTAGAGGTGACCTATGAAACGTCTCGATACATCTGAACTCATTTTTAAAATTATTGCTTATTCGTTCGCGACTCTGTTTGCACTTGCGGCACTCTACCCAT
This sequence comes from Mycoplasmatota bacterium, assembly GCA_037444605.1. GTDB lineage: Bacteria > Bacillota_I > Bacilli_A > Acholeplasmatales > Acholeplasmataceae > Peloplasma. The sequence continues at coordinate 1,553 of JBBIMC010000097.1, forward strand.
TCATTTACACGATCAGTGCTGCAGTCTCAGGTCGTGTGGCCTTTGATCGAGGTGATGTCATCTTCCTCCCCGTTGATTTTCAACTGGATGCGATGTTTGCCGTAATCTCAGACAAAGGATTTTGGATCGCCTATACGAACACCTTGTTCTACACCTTCTTTGGTACGATCTTCTCGATGATTTTGTCGATTGGTGTCGCCTATGCCTTATCGAAGGAACGCTTAGTCTTTAGAAGACAAATCAATTTCTTTATCGTCTTCACCATGTGGTTTTCAGCGGGGTTAATCCCCACATTCTTGAATTACCGAATGTTTGGTGTTGATTTTAGATGGGGTATTGTCTATGGCTTTGGTGTTCAGGCGTTCAATGTGATTCTCCTTAGAAATTATTTTTCAGGGGTTTCTAAAGAAATCGAAGAAGCCGCGATTGTCGATGGTGCCAATGAATTCCAAGTCTTGATGAATGTGTATCTACCGATGAGTAAATCGGCATTAGCAACTGTGACTTTGTTCTATGCACTCTCTAGATGGAATGGCTATTTCTGGAATCTTATCTTGGTCAACAATCCGATTGAACATCCACTTCAAGTCTTCCTGCGTCGCTACTTAACCGATTATCTACTCGACGAAAACGCATCGATTACTGATTTACCTTATTCACCATATAGTTATATGTATGCCATGATTGTGATGTCTATTATCCCTATAATCATTGTCTATCCGTATTTGCAAAAGTATTTCGCAAGAGGGGTCAATGTCGGTGGGGTTAAAGAATAAAAAAAACGGAGGAAAAGAAAGTATGAAAAAAGTCTTTGCGGTGATCGTATTCTTACTATCACTCATCGCTCTTGTTGGATGTATTGATGAAGGCGAACCTACAGTACCAGTTGAAAAGACTTTGATTGCGATCAGTGTCAAAACAGCGCCCACGACCTTGACTTATGAACAAGGAACTGCTGCGTTAGATCTCACTGGACTCGTCGTTGAAGCAACCTATTCCGATGGTTCAACAGCCATTTTGACAAGCGCAGATTATACCGTTGCTGGTTTTAACGGGAATACATCTGGTCTACAAGTCATCACCATTACATCAGGTGGAAAAACGACAACATTCTCAATCGTTGTCAGTGATCCCGATGTCCCAGCTGAACTCTTAGCACTCAATGTGGTTTCCTTACCTTATCAAACCATGTATGGTGTGGGTGGTACATTTACTAAGGATGGCCTCGTAGTAAGTGCACTCTATAGCGATGGAACATCACGTATCTTAGAAGATGATGAATACACTGTGTCAGGATTTAGCTCAGTCTCATCAGGTAAGAAAAATATTACTGTGGCATTTGAAGCCAAAAATGTTACCTTTGAAATCACAGTATCTAACTTCTTAACCGAATCAGATGATGAAGTTACTGTAAACACAGCCATCAACTATGAAGGTCGCGGTATTACCTATCAAGAAACCTCACCTTATGAAGCACTTAATGGTAAAACCTATACCGCTGGTATGTTAATGCCCGTTTGGGAAGCAATTGGTGATCGTTTAAACATCAACTTTGTTGATACAAAACAAGCATCAAACACCAATAACCAATTCCAAGCGTACGCAACCGTTGGATTTGAAGGTGCAGATGTGATCAATGCAACCTCACTCTTACTTTCTGAATACGGTGTACAAGGAAACTTCCTTGATCTTTCTAAGTATTTAAATTACATGCCCAATCTTAATAAGTTCTTGCAGGAAAATCCTTCTGTTAGAACATCGATGACATCCGCAAATGGTGCGATCTACTATACACCATACTTTGATGGATTTGGTGAAATTGAACAAATGTTCTTAATGCGTATTGACTGGGTTGAAGATATTCTTGATCTTGCTTCACCAACCTTTGATAGCGCAGCATTTACCACCTCGATGACCGTGCAAAAAGTCACCGGTAATACGATGGATGTCGATGTCTTAGTTGCCAATGCTGATGGAACAACACGTACTGTTAGCAAAGAAAGAAGTCAAAACATTCTTGACATTCTTGCTGGTTTAACAACTAAGACAGGTGCAACGTTAGCGAATGCGTTTAGAACCTATATGCAAGATGTGTATGGCGATCAAGGCTATACGAAGTTATCTGACGTTTTCGTTGGCACTGATGCTGCTTATGATACGGATGAACTCGTGGCATTAATGTATGTTGTCAAAGCGAACCCACAATTCTTAACCAGAGAATTTGGTACTGGCGAATATACCGATGCTGTTCCTAAAACTGCTGTTGAAGTTTACTTTGCAAGAACATCACAAACTTCAAGAATTAGAAACTTCTTCAGAGGTCTTGAAATGTATGGTGTTCGTGGTGCGTTCTCACGTTATCAATGGGCATATTTCAATGAAGACGGCGTGGTCGAAGATGCACGTGTTCAACAAAACACGCTTGATGCTGTTGATCAACTTCAAAAGATGTATGTCGACGGATTAATTCCTGTGAACTTTGATGAAGGTTCAAACTATGACTGGAGAGCAAACTTACTCCGTGGATCTTATGGATTCATGACCTATGATTATAATGCCTCTTCGACACCTAATGGTTATATTGATGAAGGTAAGAAGTATGATCCAACGTTCCGCTTTGAAGCTGTATTACCTCCTGTTGTTGATTGGCTAGGAACAGGTGAATATTTCCACTTCTCAGAAGGTACACGTGCCGTCAAGTCTGAAGCTTGGGGTATTCCAGCACACGTTGAAGAAGATCCAGTGAAATTAGCAAGAGTTCTCACCCTCTTTGATCAACTTTATGATTATTCATCCAATGATTCTATTGGTAATATTCATCTCTATGGTCCTGAGGGATGGATTGACGGAACTGTTGAATACAATGGTGTTGACATTCCAGCGATCAGTGATGAAGCGATGGCAGAAATGCAAGCTCTAGCATCAGGCAACATGATTAACTACTTAAGACGCTATGTCGGAGCCACCATGCCTATTGGTCATATCCGTTCATTAGGTCTTGAATTCCAAACATTATCAAGTCAAGGTGTTACCGGTATTGAACGTGTAAATACAGCAGTTCAAGCAGGTACATTCCGCCTAGCAGGTGTTTATCCTTCGGATAATCCTTGGTATCAATTTGTTCCCACGTTATTTGCGTTAACGGCGAATGAATCCACCGATATCGCGACATTGACGTATGATGACATCTGGGTTGATGCACAATTACCTATTTTAGTCAAATATGGCTTTACAGGTGAAGGTGGATCCGTCACTCAAACTGCTTATCTAACTACCATGGTTGTCAAAGACGGTATTGATACGTACACATTAATTTACAAGCGTGCGTTAAATAACGCGATCGCGAGAGTTAACGAATAAAGATGAACTGACGTTATGAGTTCCCGGGAGGTCACCTCCCGGGATACCTCTGACGTAATGGAAAGGTTATAGGAATTTATGAACGATAACATGCTTAAAAGAGAAAATGCTCATCCTTCATTGATAAAACGCCTATTGACGTATGTGCGTCTTCACCAACAATCGATTACCTATATTTTGGTCACCTTATGTGCGGTCATCTATTTTGTTTACGGACTAGGATACAGTTCCAATTGGGCACTTGTGGTCAGTGAATCCCGTGGACAAACATTTTATCGTGCTTCACAACAGGTCAACCGCATTTTAGTGGATCTTGGGTTTGCCCATCTTGTCATTGTCTTGATCCATCTTGCGTTTGGTGCCATCACTCGGAAGAAATATTATGTGAGCAATTTTGTTTTAAGCATCATTTCCAGTATATTTATGATCGTTATCCCTGCAATTACCATTTATTATAATGGTATATTATCACGGATGTATGCAAGAATTACCGAAGAAGAAGTCCCTGCCTATTTGTATCAAGTCCATGGAGCAGGTGAAAAGAGCTTTGCAGTTTTCAGCATTGGAAATGCAATATCCATCGTGATGTTGGTGGTTGCTATCCTTTTTGTTGAATTCATTATCTATAAATGGCGTGCTCAAAAAGAGCGTGCAAAACTGATTGAGGAGTTGTTGGTAAACCATGAACGTTAAAGCAGACAAAATGCGTTATCAAGCCAATAAACTCGGTTATGGACTCATTTTATTGGGGATGATGTTAAGTATTGCCGCCTTATTTATGATCATCACA
>JBBIMC010000098.1:0-5672 GCA_037444605.1 Mycoplasmatota bacterium
GGAAGATACCAAAGAAATCGTTCCATTATATGACCGTATCGTCGGCCGTTATTCTGCCAAAGATGTCACCCATCCTAAGACAAAACAAGTCCTTGTTAAACGTAATGAACTCATTACCGAAGAAATCGGTAGTGCTATTATCAAAGCGGATATCAACGATGTCGAAATTCGTTCGAATTTGACCTGTAATTCAGAAAATGGTGTCTGCGCGAAGTGCTATGGCCGTAATCTTGCCACCAACACCCGTGTTGAAGTCGGTGAAGCGGTCGGTGTTGTGGCTGCACAATCCATTGGTGAACCGGGTACCCAGCTCACCATGAGAACCTTCCATACCGGTGGGGTTGCGTCCGCATCCGATATCACGCAAGGTCTCCCTCGTATTCAAGAATTATTTGAAGCCCGCAATCCTAAAGGGAAAGCGGTCATTGCTGAAGTCGATGGTAAAGTTAAATCGATTGATCGCCAACGTGGCGGTGTCTCGATCATTACCTTGGTGGATGCAAGCGAAAAAGAATATAAGTATACCGTGGATCCCAATATCGAAGCATTAGTAAGAAAAGGTGCCTCGGTGAAAGCGGGTCAAAAACTTACCCCAGGTTCGATCAATCCTAAAGAACTCTTGAGAGTTGTCTCTGCTGAAGCAGCAGAAATGTACATCTTAGAAGAAGTTCAAAAGGTTTATCGCTCGCAAGGTGTTGAAATTTCCGATAAGCACATCGAACTCATTATTCGTCAGATGCTAAGAAGAATCACGGTCGTTACCGAAGGCGATACGGAACTCCTCCCAGGAACTGAAGTATCTGTTGCAGAATTCAAGAGAGCGAACCGTAAAGCATTCGCAGAATTCAAGCGTCCTGCTGTCGGTCGTCCGATCTTACTTGGTATCACGAGAGCAAGCTTACGTAGCGATTCCTTCTTATCTGCGGCTTCCTTCCAGGAAACCACACGTATCTTAACCGATGCGGCGATCAAGGGTAAGACCGATGAACTCCATGGCTTAAAAGAAAATGTCATCATCGGTGGCTTGATCCCTGCAGGTACAGGTATCTTGCGCGAAACGTTGTTTGATTATGATCGTTCGAATACCTATACGGAAGAAGAAGATCTCGATTACTAATACAAAAAATTCCCTATGCCTTGTGCACAGGGAATTTTTTTATATGTAGAAGAAATGATTTGAAGTAATCTTTTCAATGTCTTTTCGATCAAATTCAACTTCGAAGTATTGATTCATGGTGGAGATAGACCTTGAGACATCGATCAGTTTCTTATATTGATCAAAAGCCACAGAAATGACTTGATAGCTCGCTGTTTCTGGCATTGCGTTGAGCAATCTGGCATCATCTTTGTTAAGATTGATCACCGAAAGTAAACGACGTCCTGAAGAGATGAGTCGCTTGTAATGACTAAAGATCACTTCATAGATAGGCTTCTCATCGATATGAAGATGATCAAAATTGGGGAAATCACTTTCGGGAAAATAAATATCCATTAAGGCAAGTGGAATGTCATTACCATAATAAATGCGTCTAAGATGAACATAGGATTGATTGGGGTCGATGGCTGGATCGACGAGTAGATCCCTTGGGATCGATGTAATACGCTTTTTGATGGCTTTAATGGAAGGTTTAAGTCCTAATTTTTGAATCACATCAAAAAGTCGGGATACTTTTAAGTAATAATCGGAAGAAATATAGACATAATTCACATAGTAGCGATCTTTGTCGCGATGTAAAAAGTTTTCATGATAAAGACGTTGATATGCGGTTTGAACATCAATCATAGGAACATCGAGTTTTTTCGCAACTTGCTCCATCGTAGGCATCTCTGCTAAATACTTCACCGTACGCTCAAAAAGAATTTGCTTAATTGATTGAGCAATTTGAAGTGGAATAGAAATGGATTGTCGTTTATCAATCTTGAGTTGACTTAAGAGGATTTCTTTCATGCGTTAAGCACCTCAAACTGAGTATATTCGCCCAAAAAGAGCGTATCGAGATAAGCGATGATTGTATCGGATTCATCATAGATGGTCGTCTTTACACGATGTGCAGCTGCATTCTTATACGTGTTTAACAAAAGCACCTCTGAAGCAGAGAGGTTGACAGGATGAAACCCACTTTTGACACGATTCATCGTATAACCATAACGTCTTTCGATGAGTTTGGGCAGATTATTCTCCTTAATATCATCGATCATAAGCCCTTTAAACAAAGCTCTGGGCAAATAAAGAGTTTGAAGGAGAACCTCAGCATTATCCACCAATACAATATATTTCGCGATATAATAAGGTGCAGGTTCTTTTAGGTCTAATGCAAGATGAATATTCTCATCACCTAGCGTATCTTCAAACAAAATAATCCGCTTTTCTTTGGATTGATAACGATAGGATTCAAAGCTGGAAAGTTCTGAATAGCCCTTGAGAGGAAAGCGGAAAACCTTTCGTGTGGATACATACGTACCACTACCTTGGACACGGGTCACTATCCCTTCTTGGACAAGCAGTTTATATGCATTTTTCACAACGATATCACTTATTCCAAAAACCTCACAGATTTCATGTTCTGTGGGTAGTTTATCCATATCAGAAAGGACACCTTTTTGTATGGCGTCTTTGATCGAATCTTTAATTTGTAAATAGTATGCTTTTTTAATGGTCTTGTCGATTTGAATATAATTCAATGGGGGCACATCCTTTTTGTAATTTGCACTCATATTGTACCGAAAAAACCATGCTGATACAACAGATGTACTTGAATATAAGGGTGAAGTAAGAAACTCTTAATAATTGAGTACCATCTTGAGTGATAAAATGAGGTGTAACACCCATGAAGTGCCCCAAAATATCATAACATGTGGTAAAATTAGGGATAGAAATGGAGGACAATTATGCCCAAAGTGACAATCATTGGAGGATCAGTCATCGATCTATTTTTATACCCTCATCATCACATGAATCTTCACGATTCTAACCCTGGTTATCTCAAGAAATCACTCGGTGGTGTGGGAAGAAACATCGCTGAAAATCTTTCGCGTTTAGGGATTGAAACGACACTTATTACACCTCTAGGACAGGATCACTATCAAAAGATGATTCTCGATCAAGCAGATATGATTGGCTTGACCATTCGCCCCATCCCAATCAAAGAGACACCACTTTATGTTTCTGTCATGGATGAACAAGGTGAGGATTTAATCGGAGTTGCTGTGATGGATGATATTGAGAAAATGACAAAAGAAGACATTCTTGTCTACAAGAATGATATTGATCAAGCGGACATTTTAGTGATGGATACCAATCTATCATTAGAGGTTATCACCTATTTTTTACAAGCCTATCATGATAAAGTGTATATTGATGCGATATCGGGTCAAAAAGCGATCAAACTGCACCAAGTTTTACGCTATATTCACACCCTAAAATTGAACCTGATTGAAGCAAAGACGCTTGCAGGTTTTAACGATGAAGTGAAAGTTGATCTCGAGCAACTTGGTCATTATTTTCTGAATCAAGGAACAAAAGAGATTTATCTCACATTAGGAGAAAAAGGTGCCTATCACTTCACGCAACAAAAGACTCTTCATAAAAAAGCGATTAAGACAAACATCGTTGGGGCAACCGGTGCGGGAGATGCCTTTTTTGCAGGGGTTATCTACGCTGCTGTTTTACAAAAAGAAGGACTGTCTTATGGTCTTGTAAATGCTTATTTAAACCTGATGGATCCCCATGCGGTCAATCCATTATTAACCTCAGAAATATTAGAAAAAACATTGAAGGAGTTATCACTATGAAACCCATATTACATCTCCATCCTGACGTCAAAAAAGCTTTGGATGAAAAGAAACCTATCGTTGCACTTGAATCGACCATCATCTCCCATGGAATGCCATACCCTGATAATGTAAAAATGGCACTTGATGTTGAAAAGATTATCAAAGATGAAGGTGCAGTACCTGCGACGATTGCGATTCTCAAAGGTGAGATTCACGTAGGATTATCGAAAGAGGATATCGAATTTCTCGCCAAAGAACCAGGTGTCTACAAAGTAGGTAAACGAGACTTTGGTTACGTCATTTCTCAGAAAAAGACAGGAGCAACCACAGTTTCAGGAACTTCTGTTATCGCCAATCTGGCTGGCATCGAGGTATTTGCGACCGGAGGGATCGGTGGTGTGCATCGTGGTGCACAAGAAACGTTTGATATCTCACGCGATTTAGAAGAGTTAGCCGCACTGAACATATGCGTCGTCTGTGCAGGAGCGAAATCGATTCTTGACTTAGGACTCACCTTGGAGTACTTAGAAACCAAAGGAGTTGAAGTTATTGGGTATCAAACAGATTTACTCCCCGCCTTCTACTCTAGAACAAGTCCTTTCAACGTCAATTACAGACTCAATCACCCCAAAGAAATCGCTGATTTACTCCATGCCAAATGGTCATTAGGACTAACGGGAGGTGCAGTCGTTGCCAATCCAATTCCTGAACCTTACAGTATGGATCATCGGGTGATTGATCAAGCAATCGAACAAGCATTAGATGAAGCAAATGCAAAAGGGGTTAAGGGACAACATGTGACACCATTCTTGCTCTCAAAAATTAAAGAGATTACAGGTGGGGAATCTTTAGAGTCCAATATTGAACTCGTCTATAACAACGCAAGACTCGCAGCAAAGATTGCCATCGAACTCAGTCAATATAAGAAATAAGACCAAGGATATTATATATCCTTAGTTTTTTTAATCATATCTTTTATGAAGAACGCTTTCTAAAGGGTAAAAGACGCTTTTAAGGGATATAATCAAATAAAAATGTATTATAATAGGCTTAAGTGATTTTTTAAAGAGAGGTTTAAACATGGATTTATTTAAAAAGTGTTACCAATATGATACTGCAAAGAAAGCAAGAGAAGGCGGATATTATCCCTACTTCCATGAATTAACGAGTAAGCAAGACACCGTCGTCCATATGGAAGGCAAAGAGATGATTATGATTGGATCTAATAACTACTTAGGTCTAACATCACATCCCGAAGTCATCCAAGCTGCTGTTGAAGCGACACTCAAGTATGGTACAGGTGTTTCAGGTTCCCGTTTTTTAAACGGAACATTGAACTTACATAAAGAACTAGAAAAGGAACTTGCAGAATTTTTAAATAAAGAAGACTGCACGATTTTTTCGACGGGTTTCCAATCCAATCTTGGCATTATTTCTGCCATTGCTGGACGCAATGACTTGATCTTCTCTGATAAAGAAAATCACGCCTCCATCTATGATGGTACACGTCTAAGCTATGCAGAAGTGATTCGTTTTGAACATTCTGACATGAAAGATCTTGAAGATAAGTTGGCGAAAGCACCTGAAAATAAAGGCAAGCTCATCATCACTGATGGTGTGTTCTCGATGAGTGGTGATATTGCCAAACTTCCTGAAATTGTTGCCTTAGCGAAGAAATATGGTGCGAGAGTCATGGTCGATGATGCGCATGGTTTAGGTGTTATGGGTGCCCATGGACGTGGAACTGCTGAACACTTTGGTTTAGAAAAAGAAGTAGATATCATCATGGGAACCTTCTCGAAATCGCTCGCGTCTCTCGGGGGTTATGTCGCTGCTGAACGCGATGTGGTCGATTATATTCGTCATAACTCAAGACCTTATATTTTCTCTGCAGCCAT
>JBBIMC010000099.1:0-2576 GCA_037444605.1 Mycoplasmatota bacterium
TCCTTAGGTGGTATCTTAAATCAATGCATTCATAATGGCTTTGGATTGCATCATTTCAAAGAGGAGTTAACCGGTCCAGAATACGCAGAACGTCTAATCAAAGATCTCAGTGAAGATGGGATCGACATCATTAAAGAAAGTACTGTCATTGATATTAAGAAAAAAGAGCAATTTGTGATTACCACATCAAGTGAGCAATATGGTTATGAACATATTGCAGCAAAAGCAGTCATTATCGCTTCAGGGTGTTATGAACGCACACGTGGTGCGCTTCAGATTCCAGGAGAACGTCCCAAAGGGATCATGACAGCAGGAAGTGCACAGCGTTATTTGAATATGGATGGTTATTTGGTTGGGAAACGTGTGTTCATTTTGGGGAGTGGTGATATCGGCTTAATCATGGCGAGACGGATGACTTTAGAAGGAGCGAAAGTTCTCGGGGTTGCAGAACTTATGCCTTACTCGAATGGATTGACTCGCAACATCGTGCAATGCTTAGATGATTATGACATTCCCTTGTATCTTTCTCATACAGTGACGATGATCCATGGTAAAGATCGATTAGAGTCGATCGTGATTTCAAAGGTCGACGATAAATTTCAACCGATCGCTGGAACTGAAAAAGCGTTTGAAGTCGATACCTTACTATTATCCGTAGGTCTTATACCCGATATTGATCAATTTTCGATTCTTGATGTTGACAAAGATGGAAAAACCAAAAGCGCACGTGTCGATCAACATTTGATGTCAAATATTCCCGGTCTCTTCTTCTGTGGTAATGCATTGCATGTGCATGATCTCGTGGATTGGGTAAGTGATGAAGGGGCGAAGGCAGGACGCTTTGCAAAAGATTATGTTCTTGGTAAATATTCAGAGAACAAGGATCATAAGGATCTTATTGTTGGTCAAAATGTTCGCTATGTTGTCCCACAAAAGATTGACATGTCTGCGAATGATGAATCGATTGATCTCATGTTTCGTGTGACTAAAAAAATGTTGAAGGGTAAATTGATTGCTCGCCAAGGTGATCAAGTTATAGCTCAAAAAACCGCTAATTATTTAGCTCCTGCTGAAATGGAGCACTTGACAATTAAACCGAGTGATTGGATATCGAAAGAACCCATCACATTAGATGTGGAGGAAATATCATGAAATCAATGACGTGTATTATATGTCCTGTAGGATGTCAACTTGATGTGGATCAGGAAATGACTGTGAAAGGGAATCGTTGCCCAAGGGGTAAAGCGTATGCGATCACAGAGATGACCAATCCGACACGTACGTTAACAAGTACCGTAAAAACTGTTTTCAAAGATATACCAAGACTACCCGTGAAGACGAGTGCACCTATTCCTAAAGGATTAATTTTTGAAATCATGAAAGATCTCGATGATATTCTCGTTGAAAAGCATGTTAAAATAGGAGATGTCATCGTAAGCGATATTCATCATACAGGTGTCGATCTCGTTGCAACACGTTCTTTACCAAGTCAAAACTACTAGGAGGGCTATATGACATACATTTTAGCAATCGATCAAGGAACCACAAGCACACGCGCCATAATTTTTGATGATCAATCCAATATCATCGCTATGGCAAGCGAGGAAATTAAACAGATTTATCCTAAACCGGGCTGGGTAGAACACAGTCCAAATCAGATTTGGGTCAGTGTCCTCGCGGTGATGGCTAGAGTACTTCTTGAGGCTAAACTTAGACCTGAGGAAATTCATGCTATTGGAATTACCAATCAAAGAGAAACCACTGTTGTCTGGGATAGAAATACTGGTCAACCGCTTTATAACGCGATTGTATGGCAGTCAAGACAAACCTCTGATATCTGTGATGAACTGAACAATCAAGGATATGGACCACTCTTTAAGAGTAAGACTGGATTGCTGATTGATGCATATTTTTCGGGAACAAAAATTAAGTGGATCTTAGATCATATCGAAGGTGCAAGAGAAAAAGCAAACAATGGTGACCTCATGTTCGGAACGATTGATACCTGGTTAGTTTATAAACTTACTGGTGAAGGAATTCATGTCACAGATTACACCAATGCTTCTCGAACACTCCTCTATAATATTCACAATTTGGAATGGGACAAAGAACTATGTGATATTTTAACAATTCCTATGTCCATGCTTCCTGATGTAAAACCTTCATGTCACGTGTATGGAAAAACAGTTCCTCACCACTTCTTTGGAAAAGAGATTCCCATTGCAGGGATTGCTGGTGACCAGCAAGCTGCCCTCTTTGGACAAGCTTGTTTTGATCCAGGCATGGTTAAGAACACCTATGGTACAGGATGCTTTATGCTCATGAATACTGGAGAAAAACCCGTTATTTCTGAACATGGTTTGTTGACAACAATTGCTTGGGGTATTGATAATAAAGTGACTTATGCCTTGGAGGGAAGTGTGTTTGTCGCTGGTTCATCAGTTCAATGGTTAAGAGATGGAATAAAATTGATCGATTCTGCTTCAGAGACGGAAAGCCTAGCAAAATCTCTTTCATCTAACGAAGGAGTCTATATGGTTCCTGCATTTGTTGGCTTAGGAACTCCTTATTGGGAT
>JBBIMC010000099.1:2603-5606 GCA_037444605.1 Mycoplasmatota bacterium
ACTTACTCGAGGAACAACCAAAGAGCACATTGCACGAGCAACACTTGAAGCTATTTGTTATCAATCCATGGATGTGTTAAGAGCGATGGAAGAGGATACTCATATACCATTAGCTTCGTTCAAAGTGGATGGTGGTGCAACAGTCAATCAATTTCTCATGCAATTTCAAGCAGATATCCTTAATTTAAATGTGGATCGTCCAAAAGTTCTTGAAACCACCGCCTTAGGTGCAGCATATCTGGCTGGTTTAGCCACTGGATTCTGGCCGAACATTGATGCCATCAAAAAAGCATGGCAACTTGACCAAGAATTTATACCAAAAATGGATTCCCTCGCGCGCGCGAATTATTTATTAGGATGGAAAAAAGCAATTCAGGCGACGCGATCATTCAAACTAAAATAAAAAAGACCTCAAATAAATGATCTTTGAGGTTGTTAAGGAGAGCATGCTTATGCTCTTTTTTTATGTGTTCAAATCAAGAAATACAAGTACATCAAGAATCGTACGTTCAGGATCTTCTTCCATGGGAACATGTCCCAAATCTGAATAGATAATTATGTCCTCATCTTCAAGTTCGAGCGTTTCCCTAAAGAGTTCGCTTGTTTCTACAGGGATCCATGAATCTTCTTCACCCCATAAAACGATGACAGGAATGTTATTTGTTACCACATCTTCGAGAATCATAAGTTGATCATCAACAGAGATCTCTTCAAATGCATTTTGTAATATAGATTCACGATGTCCTTCCACACGCAACATCGTGTAATACCGATCGATCACATGATCACTGGGTAATGAAAAAGATCCATATACACCATTAAGTAATTGCTTAAATAGAAAGCGTGGTGTCATCTTACTGATAATTGGGGCGATGAAATCGCTCGAAATGAAATTGATAAATCCACCCTGCGGTGCGCCACTGGATGACATGGGATAAACACTGTCAATAAGGATAAGTCCAAGAACATCCGTATGGTTGAGGCCATGATAAGATCCAGCTAAATACCAACTAACTCCACCACCCATGGAGTTTCCTCCAATAAAAAATGACTCGATGTTCAATTCGATAAGTAAATTCATCACAACTTCTGCTGATCGACGAATCGATGTCACTTGATCTGAAAAACCTGTTGATAATCCATGATAAGGTAAATCGATTAAAATGACTCGATACCCTTCATCAATCAAGCGATCTTTCCAAACTTCAAATGTAAGTGCTGAGGAAAATGCACCATGTAATAAAACAACAGTGATATCATCAGGATGACCATAATCAAGATAATGAAGGGTTACTTCATGATTTTGTCCATCTAGTCCAAAAACTTCTGTCGTATAAAAATGGGACTCATCTTCAGCATATAGTTCAATCGCTTCTTCGTAAGAAATATCACTTCGAAACATAATGATGGATAAAAGAAGGATAAGAAATAAGATTGAAAGCACGACATACTTGGTGATTTTAACAAACAATCGCATATATATCTCCCACGAGCATGAATGAAAATTGGGTAATTATCCATGAAAAACAAACAAGTGATAACGTATTTAATGTCTCAAATACATCTCTTTTGTATGAGCAATCATAAATAGATTGTTGTTATTTCGTGTGCTGATTTTCTTCGTTTTGGTATGAGTGTCTGTTCGGAGTATCCAACCATGACAAGCCCCACAACAATTTCTTGCGATGTCACACCTAATACATCTTTGAAACGATCGGACTCTATATATTTAGGTGTTTTCCATGCACCACTTAATCCTTCTTCGGTCAAAAGCAACAAGAAATTCTCTATCAGTGCTGCACATGCTTGTAAATCTTCGAGTTCATCTCTGAAATCAGGATTTTTTGGCATCACGACGGCAAGGACCAAAGGAGCTTGAAAAGCCTTATTTACTAATGTAAGTTGCTCGTTTTGTTCAATTTCCTTAAATGAAGCTATATATTTTGAAACGAGGGTATTCTTCCCTTCCTCTTCTAAAATGATGAACCTCCATGGTTCGCGCATTTTATGATTTGGAGCATAGACAGCAAAATCTAACAGTTCTATGATTGTATTAGGATCCACTTTTCTATTCGTAAATTTTGTTGTTGATACTCGACTTTTAAGTGTATTCTTGATTGACATATGACTCATCTCCTCACACTTTAATGATACACTTTTGTTGATCATTTGACAAAAAAGATGTCTTGATCCGGTGAGAAATTGAGTCAATTGATGACTAAACTAATGAATCGTTTTTTTGGGATGCAACGTATTGCCTTCGTGATCTTGGATGATTTTGTCGCGAATCATATCAAGAGTCGCCGTAAGCAGCATGAAAATAAGTACGAGTAAAACTGCAGATTGAAAAGTATACTCAATCATCGCAATAACGATGAATAAAACAGAAACGGATACATAGGCATTTCTTAGCCAATAGCTTAATTTTGGTTTATACAGATGCACTTGATGGAATCCTTCACTCTGAAGCATGGTAATAAAAACGATGACAAGTGAATACCCAATCATTCCACCATACTGAAACAGCAAGGATGAATTTTGCACAAAATCACTTGCGGGAATGATTTGATTGATCCAACGTTCAGCATTAAAAACCAAAGTTAAAACAATGCCGATGTAAAATGAATATTTCAAGATAGTTTTCATTGATGATCATATCCTTTCAAGTCAAACAAGATAGCAACTATGATTTCTCATGATTCTGCATACAAGAAGTGGAAAGTCAAATTTCAGTGAATTAGGTATGCTCTAATTCTCTAATTAGGTGACACTACATATCATTTCAGTGTGAATAACTAACGAAGTAATCTTCAAAGAATTTTGTCATCTTTTCGTAAGATACCTCTTACACTTGGCTATTCATGTGATATAATTGTGATGTGTTTTAATGCTTTGATTAGATTTCTGTTCCGCGGCGAACGATCTCTGGATAACCTGCATCATCAAAATCTAGTGGTGTTCTGCGAACGATCTCTGGATAACCTGCATCATCAAAATCTAGTG
>JBBIMC010000100.1:0-262 GCA_037444605.1 Mycoplasmatota bacterium
CAGAACATGATTTTATACCCATACGCTGCGGCTTGCGATTCGATACCTTCTAAGAGTTCACCATAAAAAGAGGGTCCGATATGGGGAACAATGACTCCAATGATTTTTGAACTACGGTTGGTTAAGCTTCGCGCAAGTTGGTTGGGGATAAAGCCGAGTTCCTTAATTGTTTTATTGACAAGGTCTTTTGTTTCTTCGTGGACATAACCTTTTTGGTTGATGACACGGGAAACAGTAGATACACTTACATTCGCGCGCTTAG
>JBBIMC010000100.1:272-3482 GCA_037444605.1 Mycoplasmatota bacterium
TCGAATCGTCGGTTTCATAGAGTTTCCTTTCTTTGAAGCAACATAAAACTATATGCTCCTACGTTCATTGTATCACGAAGTGTGATGATTTGATGACTTAGTAAATCGAGATAGGATCCTTGATAGGTTTGGGGGATTGTGATAAACCCTGCCTTAGGCTCATTATACATCATGACAAGAATCTCAGTTTTAGTATCCTTTTTGGTAAAAAGAAGTGCGTTGGATTCTAAGAAATGATAATCAGATTCACGCATCACTGGAAGTGTTTTTCTTAAGGAAATCAATGCTTTGGTGAACTGATAAAAATCATGATCAATATCTTTTGGATTCCAGAGCATACAGCGACGGTTATCAGGATCATGTTCACCGGTCATACCGACTTCATCGCCATAGTAAATATTCGGTGCACCTGAAGATAAAAACATGAAAAGATACGCCAATTTCACCCGTCTAGGATCGTCTTTTAGACGTCTTTTGATCCGGATTGTATCGTGACTTCCCACCAAATTAAACATGTTTTCCATGACGTTTTTTGGGGTCTGTGCTAAGTAATTTTCAATCATATCGATCAGTGTTTCTTTATTGAAGGTATGATCCAAATACTTCCAAACAGGGTAGATCAGGTCATAATTCATCACGGAATCTAGTTGATCTCCTCTTAACCAAGGAATGGAAGAATCCCAATTTTCACCAAGGATAAATGTTTCTTTTTTCGCTTTTCTTGAGACGTCTTTAATCTTTCTTAAGAAGTCATGAGAGACTTCATTGGACACGTCTAAACGCCACCCATCGATGTCGTGTTCCTTTATCCAATAGGTGATGACAGATAGGAGATGTTCTTCCACAATGGGGTTCGCTGTGTTCCATTTTGGCATGGCAGGTGTGAAGGCAAATGTCTGAAAGTTTAATGGAATCCCATGATAGTTAATTGGCTTACCTAGGCTATCTAAAGGAAAATTGACCACAGGATATTTATCGATAAAAAAGCAATCTTTATAAAGACTTTTCTCACCATTTTTCACGACATCTTGAAAGAACGGATGATGATAACCACAGTGATTGAAAACCCCATCAAGCATGACTTTGATGCCAAGGGCATGGGCTTTTTTGACCATCAATTTGAATTCATCATTCGTCCCAATTTGTGGGTCAATCGTAAAATAATCTGTGGTGTCATATTTATGCGCTGAGGGTGAGGTAAACATGGGTGTAAAGTAGATGCCTGTTACACCAAGATCAGCAAGATAAGGAAGTTTCTCAATAATGCCCAAAATACTTCCACCATAGAGTTCATGATTATTTACTGGAAGCTTACCCCAAGGTAGGTCATGATCATCGCTTATACGGTAAAAGCGGTCAGGAAATATTTGGTACCAAATGGTCTCTTTCACCCAACTTGGTGTATGATGCAAATCCTCTTGATTAAGATAAGGGAAATTATAATATTCAGTTAAGTCATATTCTTGATATAATTCCTTTTCATTCGCAAACTCTCTGACCCGTTTAGGACCAAAAAGATACGTATGATTGGGTTCTTCAAGAATAAAGGCATACTTTGTTCTAAAATGCGCAGGCTTAAAGGAAACGAAGTAATAATCAAAGTCAAGGGTTTGATAACGCTTGTCCATGACGGTGATCTCATGTTTCCATGACATCTTGTCTGCTCCTTTTAGTTTATGCCACGAAAAAGGGTCTCCATGGATACATGAGACCTTCGTTAAGTCATTTTTCCCAGTGCGTAGCACGAGGTGGAGTGTGTCTTTATCATAGGCATAGGCGTACTCAGATTTTGCTTGATGCCACAACGCTAAACGATTCATTTTTATCACCATGGCTATTATATCATGCAGCATGCGAAAGTTGCGTAAATCATAAAATATGAAACCGCTAACATTATCGTCAGAATCATTCATCCATGATACAATGAGTATGTCAAAAAGGAGTCGACAACATGCAGCGATTTTGGTGGATGGAAAGTGTCGGTTACCAGATCTATCCGAAGAGTTTTTATGACAGCAATGACGATGGCATCGGTGACATCAAAGGCATCACGCAAAAATTAGATTATTTAAGTAACCTCGGGATCAATTTGATATGGATTTGTCCCTTTTATGATTCTCCTATGGTTGATAATGGCTATGACGTTAGAAACTATTTTGATGTTGCCAAAGAGTTTGGTACGATGGAAGATGTCAAAGAACTCATCGAAAAGGCACATGAAAAAGGGATCAAAATTATTTTAGATTATGTGTTAAATCATACTTCTGACGAACATCCCTGGTTCATTGAAGCGAAATCAAGTAAAGATAATCCTTATCGTGATTACTACATTTGGCATGACGGAAGAATAAAGGATGGACAAAAAGTAGAACCTACAAACTGGGGATCCTTCTTTGGGGGTAGTGCCTGGAATTATGAACCCACGACCGATAGTTATTACATGAAGATCTTTGATGACAAAATGCCTGATCTCAACTGGGCAAACCCAAAAGTTCAAGATGAAATGATCGAGGTTGCAGAAAAATGGTTAGATCTTGGGATTGATGGTTTCCGCATCGATGCGGTCTCCCATCTCGATCGAGCCCCTCTTGAAGATGCTAAAGCCCACGAAGGCGAAAAGTATCCTCTTGATTGGAATAAATTCTCTAATCTTCCAAAAGTGCATACGTATCTCAAACGATTAGCCCAAGAGGTTTTTTTGAAGAGAGAGTGTTTAACCATCGGAGAAGTCGGTGGAGCGGCATCCATTGAAGAAGGCATCAAATATAGTAGTTTTGCATCAAAAGAACTTTCCATGGTATTCAACTTTGACCACAACTGGTGCAATAATCTCCATGAAGTCGTTAATCCCAAAAAGCTAAAGACGAATGTTCCCGCACTTAAAAATGTTTTCAACCGATGGCAAACCGCATTTAAAGAGATCGGATGGTTGCCACTGAATTGGTTAAATCATGATCAACCCAGACTCATGAGTCAGTATGGGGATTATCGCTATCCACTAGCCTCAGGTAAAATGTTGGCTACCGCTCTTCACATGATGCGAGGAACACCTTTCATCTATCAAGGCGAAGAAATTGGCATGACCAATTTCCCCTTTGATGATGTTGAGCAATTTAATGACGTCTCATCCATCGCAAGCTATCGTTACCATCTTGAAAAAGATCCCGAAGATCCTGTCACGGCCCTGAAGAAAGCAGCCTTACGATCAAG
>JBBIMC010000100.1:3492-5588 GCA_037444605.1 Mycoplasmatota bacterium
AATCCACGCACAGCGATGCAATGGTCAAAGGGTTGGTATGCAGGTTTTTCTAATGTCAAACCTATCCCATTAGTCAACCCCAATCACAAAAAAATTAATGTTGAAAAGAATCTTTTAAAGAAGAATTCTTTATGGTATCATTATCAACAGTTGATCCACTTAAGAAGGAACAGTCCATATCATGATGTCATCACGTATGGCAGCTATGAAATGATTGATCAAGAAAGTGATGCGCATTATGTCTATTTAAGAAAAGATGCAGACAAAACACTTCTCGTTATTAATTCATTTAGTCCCAAGAAAACGAACTATGATCTAAGTCGTTATCAAA
This sequence comes from Mycoplasmatota bacterium, assembly GCA_037444605.1. Lineage (GTDB taxonomy): Bacteria > Bacillota_I > Bacilli_A > Acholeplasmatales > Acholeplasmataceae > Peloplasma. The sequence goes on from JBBIMC010000100.1 coordinate 3,824, forward strand.
TTATCCAAAAAGTGATTTCAAATTATCATAAAACAACCATTAAACAAGCCCAACTGTACTTAAAACCCTACGAATCGATCGTGTTCGAGGTAAAGGAGAATTTATGAGACGAAGTGGTGTATTACTTCATATATCGAGTTTACCCAGTCCTTATGGGATTGGAACCTTCGGCAAAGCCGCGTATGACTTTGTTGACAAACTTTATCAAGCTGAACAAACCTATTGGCAGATTTTACCTCTAGGACCCACCTCTTATGGTGATTCGCCCTATCAGACATTTTCAGCCTTCGCGAATAATCCTTATTTTATTGATTTAGACATGCTAATTGAGGAACACCTCTTAGTTCAAGAAGACATCAAATCGACATTTCAAGATCCTCGCTATGTCGAATATGATCGTCTATATGAGGAACGCTTTGATGTCTTAAAGAAGGCTTTTCATCGTTTTAATCGACACGATTACGCTTATCAACAATTTATCTTTGATAACCGTTATTGGCTCTATGATTATGCCTTGTTTATGGCGCTTAAGGTTTACCATCAAGGGCGTTCATGGGAAGAATGGGATGAAGATCTTCGTTTAAGAAAACAAGAAACCTTGGATCATTATCGTGAATTACTCAAGGAAGATATTGAGTTTTATCAATTCATCCAATTTAAAGCTTATCAACAATGGTTCCAACTTAAGGCATACGCGAACAAAAAAGGAATAAAATTCGTCGGGGATATGCCGATCTATATTTCCTACGATTCCGCTGATGTTTGGGCAAAACCTGAATATTTCTACTTAAATGAGCAACGTTTACCCATCGATGTAGCCGGTGTTCCACCAGATAACTTCTCAAAAGATGGTCAACTTTGGGGAAATCCTCTTTATAATTGGGAACGTCTCAAACAGGATCATTATTCATGGTGGGTGGAACGTGTATCTTCATCCATACATTTATTTGACATGATTCGTATCGATCACTTCATCGGTTTTCAAAACTTTTATGCAGTGCCTTTTGGACACAAGACTGCTGCTCATGGTGAATGGCGAAAAGGACCTGGTATTGATCTATTTCACGCCATCAAACATGCACTTGGTGATGTCAATATTATTGCTGAAGACTTAGGTGTCATTACTGATGATGTACGCAAACTCTTAAAAGAAACTGGTTTTCCAGGCATGAAACTTTTGCAATTTGCGTTTGACTCCAGAGAAGAAAGTGATTATATTCCCCACCGTTATGAGCACAATACCATCGCTTATACAGGGACCCATGATAATGAAACAACAGCCCAATGGTTTAAGAAACTACCGAAAAACGATTTGGACTATTGTTTGAACTACATCAATCATAAGGGAGGACATCGTGTCGATAGCTTGATGAAGGCTACTCTCCAATGCCCTGCAGATACCGCGATTATTCCGATGCAAGACTGGCTTCATTTAGGAAAAGAAGCACGGATGAACATTCCTTCGACCACCGGAAACAATTGGCGTTGGCGTATGTTGAAAGAAGAGTTTAATGCCGACTTGATAAATAAGATGAAATCGTTTACACTAATATATGGTAGAGGATATCATTCCAAATAAGGATAGTGCCTGCTATCCTTTTTCATTGAGGTGGCTATGAATAAAATCAAAGGGGTTAATTTAGGTGGTTGGTTTGTGCTGGAGTCATGGATGAAACCTTCTCTTTTTGAAGGCATCGATTCCAAAGATGAAACCGGATTTGTCAAACAAAATAAAAGATCCCCAAAAAGCATTGAGTACGCATTG